>JAYTUQ010000225.1:0-6246 GCA_043744455.1 Saprospiraceae bacterium
CTAATCTATCTACTTTTAGATGAAGGAGATTTATCATTTGTTCATATAGCTCTTTTTCCATTTTACAAAATTACCGCTAAAATTGTCAAAGAGCCAAAATTATAAGTCAGTCCATAAAAAGGAGAGAGTTGATCATCTTCAGAGGCATATTCCTCACGCCAGCGATAAAAGGGTTCTATATTGTGCATATTAATTTAGTTTATAGAAAATGCCTTATTTTTGAGCTGTGTTCAAAGTCAATTTAAAAAATCACACCCTCAAAATGCTCAAAGTCGTCATCACAGGACCCGAATCGACAGGAAAATCAACGCTTGCTTCGGCATTATCAAAACACTTTCATACGAAATTAACACATGAATATGCAAGAGCATACCTAGAAACAAAATTAGCCTTAGAAAAATCAAAAAACAATATAAAAAAAGCGTTCCAGTATGATGAATCCGATTTTTATAACATGTATTTAGGTCAAAAACAACGCGAAGAATTCACATTAAAGGCAGCTAAAGATAAACATAAACTGGTTATTTTCGATACAGATGCTTTGACGTATAAAATTTGGTATGCAGAAGTGTTTAAAAACTCTGATAATACCTTGTTGAGTCAAATAAATTTTGGGGAGAAAACTCCCCATTCAGGGGAAATTCAAACCCTATATCTTCTTTGTTCCCCACAAGCCATCGTATGGCAATCTGACCCCCTCCGTGAAAATCCAAATGACCGCGACCGTTTGTTTAATATTTATGAAAAAGAACTCATCACACATAAAAAAACATATTTTATACTGAGGGGGTCTAAAAATGAGCGTTTAACAGAAGCCATAAACATCATAGAATCATTTATTATTTGAAAACGAAGCCTAAACTTTCTGTGCTAACAAAGCCATTTTATCACCATTCACAATGGTACAAATCAGATACAAATCGCCCCCTTCTTTTAGCTTCAAAGCCGTACGAATCTGTTGGGTAGAGAAAGGAAAATTGCGTTGAACGACATTCAAAGCCTTGATATTCAAGGAATTTAATTCCGTTTTTATTTTTTTAGGATTGTAAATCCAAGTATCCATTATCTTAAAAATACGTGCTGGTATTTTTTCTAAAACTATACTTTTTGCCAGAAAAAAACCATTACTTGCCGTCAAAATAGCTTCATTCTTTGTTAAGAAAAAGTCATAAAATGAGGGTAACATACGCGCTTTATAGCACGCAACATCAGGTTCAACAATAAAAACTACTCCCTCAGTATTTACCCCATTTTCAAGCGTTTTATCCGTTTTTTCAAGCGTTAAAAATCCATTGCCTTGTTTGATTTTTGCAATAATTTTAGGGGGTTGCTGCAAAGGAAAGTTTAGGGAATTTTGAAAATTTTCTAAAACTGTATTAAAATCTGTATGAAAATCCAAAATCACTTCTTTGCACTCATTATCTATACTCAAAACTGTGACAGAATACACATCAGGAAACTGCCTAATCGCCGCATCGACATCATACATCGGTGACATTTTGATGAGAATACGCTTACTCATTTTTTTTAATTTGGGCAACAATGCGACGATATTAGGCGAACAATCTTTAGGCAAAAAAACTTTTTTTCCGACATCATCACGTCGAGCAGGGTCTATAAAAACAAGGTCAAAAGGCTCATTTTCGTAGGTATTTACATAGTTTTCAGCTGTATTTGTTATAATCTCAACATTTTTGACATTCAATAAATTCAAATTATAACGAACAACTTCTGCCAACACTTCATTTTGTTCAATAGCGATAACCGTTTCAAAATGTTTAGAAAAATGAAGCGTATCAATGCCCAAACCACAAGTCAAATCCAAACATCTTATACCCGTCGCATCCTTTGCTGAAGCTGCCAATTCACTACTACATTGCTCATAAGCCAAAGGCGGCACAAGGGCTTGAACGGCATACAAAGACGGCAATTTCAAGCGGCTGCGTTGCCAATATTTGAGCTGCGTTGCCATCGTCGGATTGCGATTTTTGAGCGCGAATACTGAGGGGTCTGTTTCCGAATTATCAAAAATTAGTTGCCGTGCCTCGAGCGTTTTAAGGAAGTCGAGTTCTTCGAGTGTCATGCTAGTTTTTGTCACAAAGGTACTTCGCTTCACCGATTCTAAAATTTTGAATGACTAAAAAACCTTGCAATTCTAAAAACCTTCCTATCTTTGCGCCGTTGGGGTGCTTTTTTGCAAAAAAAGGCTGAGATTATACCCGTTGAACGTAGGCAAGTAATGTTGCCGACGGAAAAGTTGATGCTTATTTTTGCTATCGTTTTTATTCTTTTTATAAAAATCGATAAAAATCATCAACTCAACGAGGTTTTAAAAATCGCCGACCGCCCCCAGCAGTCGGCATTTTTTTTAACCAAATTTTCATTTTTAAAATGTTTAAATTAAATAAAAAAACGCAAGGTAACAGCCTTGCACAGCATCGAACTGCTGCGCTTTTCTTTCTCCTTCTCTCCCACTCTTTTGCGTTTGCACAAACGCCAGACTCATTAAAACAACTTGAATTACAACAAGTTACGATTTCGGCTACCATGGCAAACAACAAAACGCCAATGAGTTTTACAAACATCAAACGCGACCAAATTCGCCAAAATGATTTTGGTCAAGACATACCGTTTTTGCTAAAAAGTACCCCCTCAGTAGTTGAGACTTCTGACGCAGGGGCAGGTGTTGGTTACACAGGTTTGCGCATCCGTGGCAGCGACGCGACGCGAACAAATGTGACGATTGATGGCGTGCCACTCAACGATTCTGAAAGTCAAGGCGTGTATTGGGTTGATTTGCCCGACCTCTCAGCTTCGACTTCCATGATTCAAATTCAACGCGGCGTTGGCACTTCAACAAATGGTGCAGGCGCCTTTGGCGCAACGATTAATGTTGTGACAAATCCATTAAATAGCTCAAAATTTATCAGCTATTCAGGCGCAGGCGGCTCATTTGGCACTTTGAAAAACACCATTTCCTTTGGTACGGGCTTAATGCGCAACGGTTTATCGGTTGATGGACGTTTGTCCCGTATCGTAAGCGATGGTTATGTTGACCGCGCTACTTCGAAATTGGGTTCAGCCTATTTGTCTGCCCATTATATCAATAAAAATACGTCTGTTCGCCTCAAAATTATGTCGGGCAATGAGCGGACGTATCAATCATGGTATGGCATTCCAGAATCATATATGAACGATGCGAAATTGCGGACGTATAATCCCGCAGGTACTGACCGCACCTCATCACCTTACGAAAATCAAGTCGATGACTATGGTCAAACCCATGTACATTTGACTTTAAATCATTCATTTTCAAGGTTTTGGAAAGCCAACGCTTCTTTGCATTATACAAAAGGTAAAGGTTTTTATGAAGAATATAAGGCAGGTCAAAAGCTCAAAAATTATATCGTAGGACGCAAAGACACGACAGATTTGGTTCGTCGTTTATGGCTCGACAATGATTTTTATGGTGCTATATGGTCAGCTACTTTTGAAAAAAATGGTTGGCAATCTGTAACAGGTGGGGGCTTAAATCGCTACGATGGACATCATTTTGGTCAGGTCATTTGGGCAGCAAAAGATGCTAATTTCGCTAAAATACCAGCAGAATTTTACCGCAGCCTGTCTTTAAAAACGGATTTCAATGTTTATGAAAAAATTAATTATAGCGTTAATGACATTTTTTCGCTATTCCTTGACTTGCAATATCGGCGCGTAGGGTATAATACTGAGGGGGTAGATAGAAAACTTCGTAATATTGGGCGTGACTTAACGTGGAATTTTTTCAATCCAAAATTGGGTTTTGTTGTTGAAAACAAAACAGGTACACGTATGTATGCGAGTGTGGCACAAGCACATCGTGAACCAAACAGAAATGACTTAATTGATCCTGAAAAAACGTATTTGCCAAAAGCCGAAGCCATGATTGATGTCGAAATGGGCGTGCAACATCAGTGGCAAAAAGCAAGCATCAATGGTAATTTGTTTTTGATGCAATATGATAATCAATTGGTTGTTACTGGCAATATCAACGATGTAGGCGAACAAATCAGGGTCAATGTACCCAAAAGTTACCGTCGTGGCATCGAATTAGAAGGTAGTTGGGCATTATCGGATTGGTTGACCTTTAATGGCAACGCCAGTTTTTCTGAAAATAAAATTAAAGATTTTACGGAATATATTGACGATTGGGACACAGGTGGACAAAAAAAGGTCAATCATGGGAAAACCGACTTGGCTTTTTCTCCGAATGTTATTGCCAATTCGTCTTTTACTTTTACACTCTTAAAAAAAGGAAAAAACGAGTTGAGTTTTACCCCCTCAGTAAAATACGTCAGTCAACAGTTTATTGACAACAGTTCAAATACGAATACAGCATTACCCGCATTCAGTTACACAAACTGTCAACTATTTTATAAGACAAGTTTTAATAGAGTAAAAAACGTAACGTTTAAATTGCTTGTTAATAATATCTTCGATAAAAAATATGCAAACAACGCATGGACTTATCGTTTTAGCTCACCAAGCTACGACCCACGTCCTGATGACCCTTATGCCCGAGCCGAAGGCAATAATATTTATAATTTAACAGGATATTTTCCTCAAGCAGGACGGCATTGGTTATTAGGTTTATCAGCAGATTTTTAAGTACAGAGCGTCAACTTTCCGCCAGTTTCGGGCTTGCGGAAAGTTTGACGCTTTAATAATTTTTAAAAAAAATCGATAAACCAAACACAAGCGGTTTAAAATTTGTCTTAACTTCGCAAAAATTTACATAAACTACTGTTTTGTAAATATTTGAAAATCAACTTTTCAGAATTATTATTTCTTAACAAAAAAAGAATCTATTGGCTAAGTCATACAGACCCTACGTTCCGCGTAAAGAACCAGAAGCAGAACACCGTATTAACAAACTCATCCGCGTACCAGAAATTCGACTCGTTGGCGACTCACTCGAAGCATTGAGTGAATTCATTGGCGAAACTATTGAAGTAGGCGTTTATAAAACGCAAAAAGTCCTCGAATGGGCAGAAAAATCGGGACTCGACCTTGTCGAAATTACGCCAAATGCTGCTCCTCCTGTTTGTCGCATCGTTGATTACAGCAAGTTTTTGTATCAAAAAAAGAAGCGAGAAAAAGAAATCAAAGCAAATACAACTAAAACAGTCATAAAAGAAATTCGTTTTACCCCTGAAACGGGTGATCATGATATTGATTTCAAAGTTCGTCATGCCGTTGAGTTTTTGAAAGAAGGCTCAAAAGTAAGGGCGTATGTGCAGTTCAAAGGACGTGGCATCACGTTTACTGCGCGAGGCGAATTATTGCTTCTACGCTTTATTCAAGCTTTAGACGATTACGGCACGCCCGAAGGCTTGCCTAAAATGGAAGGTAAACGAATGTTTGTCTTTATCGCACCTAAGAAAAAAGCGAAATAGTCATTTGTCATTATGTCATTTGTCATTATTATCATTTGTTAGGCATTATTGCCGAATGACACAATGACCAATGACCAAAAGGCGGAAGCACTTTTTTTGCAAAAAAGTGCTTCCGCCTTTTTTTATTCACTCAATAATATTACTTTTGCACCTCAATTTTTAAAAGCATTGAATCATGCCAAAAATTAAATCAAATTCAAGCGCGAAAAAGCGTTTTAAGGTGACCGGTTCAGGTAAAGTTAAGCGCGCAGGTGCTTACCACCGTCACTTAATGCGTAAGAAATCCGCTAAAGCGAGGAGCCGTACAGAAGGTACGACGCTCGTCAGTGTTGTTGATACACCAAGAATAAAAACCCTTTTGGGCTTGGGTAGCAACCATTAATTTAATGGTGAATGATGAATGATGAATGGTGATTCTTTTTTAAATTATTAGTCTTCATTTTATTTTATCAGATGTAACACATTTTTTTTAACGAGAAAACAGAACAAAAGTGTTATTTTTTAATGTATAATGGAAAATGGATAGCGGATAATTTCTAAATATTATCAATTATACATTATCAATTATCAACAAAAAAAACCTCTGTTTTGTACTAAAAATTTTAAATATGCCTCGTTCAGTGAACTCGGTTGCGGCTCGTCAAAGACGCAAAAAAGTATTGAAGGCAGCTCGTGGTTACTTCGGCGCCCGCTCGAAAGTTTTCACAGTTGCGAAAAACGCAGTTGACAAAGCTAATGGTTATGCTTATGTCGGTCGTAAATTGAAAAAACGTGCTTACCGCAGATTGTGGATTGCGCGTATCAACGCAGC
>JAYTUQ010000226.1:0-1629 GCA_043744455.1 Saprospiraceae bacterium
TTTTTTCACAAACTGTCGTTATCAGCAACTTTTACGCAGCAGTGTGAGTACGAACATTGGTAACTCTAATTTGCTTTACTTTAGTGCAAGACAAATAAAATATAACATCATGCGACATCTTCTCTACATATTTTGTTTTAGTATTATTTTCTGCTCATGCAATCAGCAATCTGAAAGCAAAAAAGAAACAACTAAAGTTAATTCCATCAAAGCCCAACATAGTGGTTGTACTCCTGAAGTAGTGGATACAACTTGGTATTCTTCAGGAAAGAAAGCCCCGTTGTTTAGCAGATTGGAAGGAATTCATTTTTCCATTTCAACAAAAAATGAACAAGCACAAAAATATTTTGACCAAGGTTTGATGTTGTCATTCGGTTTTAATCATGCCGAAGCAGGTCGTTCATTTTATGAAGCCGCACGGCAGGATTCGACTTGTGCCATGTGCTGGTGGGGCTTTGCTTATGTGTTAGGACCGAATTACAACTTTGGCATGGAGAGGGATAATTTCCAACGGGCTTATGTTGCTGTGCAAAAAGCAAAAAGATTTTCTGCGTCATGCACACAGAAAGAAAAAGATTTGATTGATGCGTTAGCTCATCGTTACTCAAGCGATACTACCATTGCCCGTTCACTGCTTGATTCAACTTATGCTGTTGCCATGCGAACGGTTTACAAAAAATATTCCGCTGATGTAACACTTGCTTCACTCTTTGCGGAGTCGCTAATGGATTTGCATCCATGGAATTTGTATAAGAAAGACGGAACTATTCAACCCTGGACACCGGAAATTTTAGCTGTCCTTGAAAAATGTATTAAGACAGAACCGCACCATGCAGGAGCAAATCATTTCTACATTCATGCAACAGAAATGTCGCAACATGCGGAAACAGCTTTGGCGAGTGCCGACCTGCTTCGTGATTTAGTCCCCGGTGCAGGGCATCTTGTTCACATGCCTTCGCATACTTACATACGAATAGGGCGTTATCACGATGGAGTTGTTGCTAATCAAAAAGCAGTTCTGGTTGATAGCTTATATGTGGAGGCATGTCATGCACAAGGTGTGTATCCGTTGGCATATTATCCGCACAACTATCATTTCATTTCAGCTTGTGCTACACTTTGCGGTGAGAGTAAAATTGCAATGGAAGGAGCGTATGCAACTTCCAACCATGCACATAAAAAATTATTGCGTGAACCTGGATGGGCGATGTTGCAACATTATTATTCTATCCCCTGGTATGTGGAAGTAAAACTTGGCTTGTGGGATGATATTCTTAACTCATCTGCGCCTGAAAAAGATTTGAAATATCCATTAGTCGTTTGGCATTATGCGGAAGGCATGGCAATGCTCTCACAAAATAAAATTGCAGAAGCAAGGAAGCATCTTGGTGAAATCAAAAATGTCATGACTGATACAACAATAAAAGCTTTAACCATTTGGGGTATCAACAGCGTGTTTGATTTATCTATGATTGCATCAAAAACTTTGGAAGGAGAAATTAATGCGAAAGAAAAAAAATACCCCACTGCAATTGCTTTTTTAAAAGAAGCAGTTGCAAAAGAAGATGCTTTGAATTATGATGAACCACCAGACTGGTTTTTTTCGGTTCGCCATCACTTGGGTGCAGT
>JAYTUQ010000227.1:0-6219 GCA_043744455.1 Saprospiraceae bacterium
TGCCAAAACTAAAAAAAGCAGCCACGATTGTATCGTAACTGCTTCATTATAAATTGTTTATCTTAATTGTGGTCCGTGTAGGATTCGAACCTACGACCCCCTGCTTGTAAGGCAGGTGCTCTAAACCAACTGAGCTAACAGACCTAAAATAACCCTTCCGTCGAAAGGCGGTGCAAATATACAATGATATGATTTAAAATGACAAATTTTTTTAGGTTTTTTATGAAAAAAATAAACGGTCTTGAGTTTCAAGATGAAAACTCAAGACCGTAAGGACATAAATCAAGCCACAACAAGCTCATGTTCTACCTTTTTAATCTCAAAAGTCAATTTATCACCTTTGACATCCACCACAATTTTATCCCCTTTTGAGAATTTACTCATCAAAATTTCTTTTGACAATTCATTAATCAACTCTTTTTGTAACGTGCGACGCAAGGGTCTTGCACCAAATTGCGGGTCGTAACCTTTTTTCGCTAAGAAGTCAAAAGCCGTATCTGATGGATAAACGAACAGTTCTTGTTTTTTCAACATATTATTCAACCCCTTAATCATAATAACCAAAATCGCTTTGATATCCGTTTTACTGAGGGGGTGGAAAACAACCGTTTCATCGATTCTATTGAGGAATTCAGGTCGGAGGTTTTCTTTCAAAATCTCTAAAACTTCTTTTTTTGTTTCCTCAATAATATCCTCTTTTTGACTTTCAGATACATCTTCCAAACCATCGAAATTGTCCAAAATCTTATCTGAACCCATGTTAGAGGTCATAATAATGAGCGTATTTTTGAAATTGGCAACACGTCCTTTGTTATCTGTCAAACGCCCATCGTCAAGGACTTGAAGCAATATATTAAAGGTATCAGGATGCGCTTTTTCGATTTCATCTAATAAAATAATTTGATAAGGACGACGGCGCACCGCTTCGGTCAACTGACCGCCTTCATCGTAACCCACATAGCCGGGAGGTGCGCCAACTAGGCGGGAAACGGTGTGTTTTTCTTGATATTCAGACATATCTATACGTGTCATAGCCGCTTCGTCATCGAACATGACTTCTGCTAAGGCTTTCGCTAACTCCGTTTTACCGACACCTGTTGGTCCTAAGAAAATAAAAGAACCCATGGGTCTCTTTTCATCTTGTAAACCAGCGCGTGACCGACGAATGGCATCTGAAACGACTTCTATCGCTTCGCGTTGACCAATCACTCGTTTACCAATTTCGTCTTCCAAATTGAGTAATTTATCTTTTTCAGATTGCAACATTTTGGCTACGGGAATCCCTGTCCAACGAGCGACAACTTCGGCAATATCATCAGAAGTCACTTCCTCTTTTGTTAATCTATTTTCAGGTGCTAATTCTTTCAATTGGTCTTCAGCAACCTTCAATAATTTTTCTTCATCTTTAATTTCACCGTAACGAATTTTAGCGACAAGCTCAAAATTTGACTCCCGTTCTGCCCGTTGTGCTTTAAGTTCTAACTCTTCCAATTTGCGTTTTGCCGATTGAATCGCTTCTACGATGGCGCGTTCTTCATCCCATTTACCCCGCACTGCATTGAGTTTTTCATGCAAATCGGCAATTAGACGGTTCAAAATGTCTAATTTCTTAGGTTCATTTTCTCTTTTGATGGCTTCGCGCTCAATTTCCAATTGACGCAGTTTTCTATCCAATTCATCGATTTCTTCTGGCACGCTGTCAAGTTCCAAACGCAATTTAGCTGCCGCTTCGTCAATCAAGTCAATCGCTTTGTCGGGCAAATGGCGGTCAGCAATATAGCGATGACTCAATTCTGCCGCAGAGACCAACGCCTCGTCCAAAATTTTGATTTTATGATAGTTTTCATACCGTTCTTGTACCCCCCTCAGTATGGAGATAGTATCTTCAACGCTTGGCTCATCTACCATAACCGGTTGAAAGCGACGGGCTAATGCTTTATCTTTTTCAAAATATTTTTGATATTCATCTAAAGTCGTTGCACCAATCGTCCGAAGTTCGCCACGCGACAAAGCGGGCTTTAAAATATTTGCTGCGTCCATCGCTCCATTGCCGCCACCCGCGCCGATTAATGTATGAATTTCATCAATAAACAAAATAATTTCGCCTTCTGACTCCTCAACCTCTTTGACAACAGCTTTCAACCGTTCTTCAAATTCACCTTTATATTTGGCGCCAGCAATCAACGAAGCCATATCGAGGCTCATAATTTTTTTTGTTTTCAAACTTTCGGGTACATCGCCACGCACAATACGGTGGGCAATACCTTCGACGATAGCGGTTTTACCAACCCCTGCTTCGCCAATAACAATAGGATTGTTTTTTTGACGACGACTTAATATGTGCAGCACACGTCGAATCTCTTCATCACGTCCGACAATAGGGTCGAGTTTACCCGATTCTGCCCGTTCATTGAGGTTGATGGCATATTTGGACAGCGCATTGTATTGATTTTCAGCACCTGAATCGGTTACTTTACGTCCTTTTCTCATATCTGCAATCGCTTTTCTAAGGTTATCTTCCGATGCGCCCAATTCACGGACAGTGCGTGCCGTTTTGTCATTGCCTTGCATGATAGCCAACAAAACAATCTCAATGGGAATGTATTCGTCTCCAAATTCCTTAGCGAGTTGTTTAGCTTTGCTCAACACCTTATTGGCTTCGCTTGATAGGTATTGTTTTTCAACACCACCTTGAATTTTAGGAATAGCCGCAATTAATTTGTCCAATTCAGTTTCTAAAGCGGCGAGGCTAACACCAATTTTCTTTAAAAGAATACCAGCAACACTTTCATCTTCGACAAGGATACCCCTCAGTAAATGAGCCGTATCCACCATTTGCTGGCTGTTGTCGCCAGCGAGTTGCTGGGCTTTCAATATGCTCTCTTGTGCTTTTATTGTGAAATTATCGTATGTCATAGTTATATAAATTATTGATTGTTATGTATGCCATTGTAAATTTTTTTCAGACCCACAATTTAAGCGTCAAATTAGAAACCAACGCTTTTTCAAAAAATTATTGGCTGATTTATTTCTATTTAAATTAAAAAAGAGGAAATTATGTCAGCTAACAAACAAAATGAGGCGACAAAAAGTCACGTTTAGGTGCATTTGAGCATATTCCTTCAATATCAATAATATGGGAATAAAATGGAGGGAAAAGTTGGATTATTGGTATAAAAAAATCTGCGCCAGTTATACACTGCGCAGATTCCTTTTTTATTTTATCTTAAAATTTTAGCAAATATATTAAGCTTCTACAGCTTCTAAAACACCGATACGTGCAACCAAATCAGCCAAACGAGCTGAATAACCTGATTCATTGTCATACCAACCTAGAACTTTACAAGTATTACCGATTACTAATGTAAGGTCAGAGTCGAAAATACACGAGTGTTTGTTGCCTACGATATCAATAGACACAATTGGGTCTGTTTCATATTGTAAAATACCTTTCAACTCGTTTGCTCCTGCTTTTTCAAAAGCCGCATTGATTTGCTCTTTGGTAGCTGCATTTTTTAACACAACAGTAAAGTCAGTAATCGAACCCGTGGGAATCGGCACGCGCATTGAGCTACCATTCAACTTGCCTTTCAAATGTGGCAATACCAAACCAACAGCTTTTGCAGCACCTGTTGACGTCGGAACGATGCTATAAGCGGCAGCACGCGCTCGGCGTAAATCTTTGTGTGGTGCATCTTGCAAGTTTTGGTCGGCTGTATAAGCATGAATCGTTTGCATGAAACCGCTTTCGATACCAAAGTTTTCATCTAAAACTTTCACCATCGGTGCAAGGCAGTTTGTTGTACAAGATGCATTAGAATAAATATTTGCATCTGCTGTAATTTGGTCGTCATTTACACCCAAGACAATCGTTTTTACATCACCCGTTGCAGGTGCTGAAATGACAACTTTGCGCGCACCCGCTAAGATGTGTGCATTTGCCGTAGTGGAATCCGTAAAACGTCCTGTTGATTCAATCACAACATCAACGCCAAGTTCTTTCCAAGGTAATTTTGATGGGTCACGTTCCGCTAAAGCATGAATTTTTGAACCGTTGACGTGCAAAAATGCGTCATCAGCACTGACCTCACCGTCGAATCTGCCATGAATGGAATCATATTTCAAAAGGTGAGCAAGGGTTTTGTTATCAGTCAAATCGTTGATAGCGACAACTTCCACGTTGTCCATTTTAACAAGGTTGCGGAAGGTGATACGTCCGATACGTCCGAAGCCATTGATGGCAATTTTAATCTTTCCCATGATTGAGTTAGTCTATCTTTTGATTTAATAATTAATTTTTTTTCTAAAAAGAACTTAGTTTTGATTTCAAACTAAATCTTAGTGTAAAATTACACATAGTTTTCATTGTAGGTTCTTTTCTACTAAAAAAAAATCAAAATTCATTAAAAATTTACAAAATAAGTTTAAATTTATTATTTATTAGCAGTTTCATTTTTAAAAAGTTTCAAAATTTTTTTAGTCAAAAACCAGCCTTATAATTCATCAAAAGTAGTTTAAAAAAGCATTTTAAAAAAAAATTGAAAAAAAAGTTTGGCAATTAACACAAGCCTTATACCTTTGCATCGCTTTCGACGAAGAAAGAGAATTTTGGCCCGTTCGTCTATCGGTTAGGACTCAAGATTTTCATTCTTGCAAGACGGGTTCGACTCCCGTACGGGCTACGAAAAGGCTGGCAAATTTGTCAGCCTTTTTTAATTTTATACAAAAAAATTCTTCTCATCATGAAAATCTCAACCATTTCTATCGGCTGTGACCATGCAGGTTTCGCATTCAAAAACCCAATTATTGCCCATCTCAAAAGCAAAAACTATCAGGTGCTTGATTTTGGGACAAATGGCACCCCCTCAGTAGATTATCCTGATTTTGCACATCCGACCGCCGAAGCAGTGGAATCTGGCAAAGCCCAATGTGGCATATTAATATGTGGCAGTGGCAACGGCGTTGCGATGACAGCCAATAAGCATCAAAATATCCGTTGTGGTTTAGCATGGAATGAAGAAGTCGCTTCGCTTGTCCGTCAACACAACGATGCCAATATGTTGGCAATGCCTGCCCGTTTCATTACCTTAGAAACAGCGTTGCATATCATTGATATTTTTCTGGAAACTGAATTTGAAGGCGGTCGTCATGCGACACGAGTTGGGAAAATTGCTTGTATGTAATATTGTTCAAAGGTTTCATTTTTCCATTTCTTCTACAATAGCACACCAAAATAGCGCGAAGCGAGCTGCATTTTCATTTATTAAGCCTATTTTTTTCATAATATTGAAGGCTTCATTGTAGAGTTGAGATGAGGATGTCAAAGGTGTACCCCTCAGTAAGTTTATCCCTGATAATTCAGAAGCTGATAATTTAGTTGGCTTTTTTATGTCATTAAACACATTTGCCCATTTCGGATTTTGGGCTGCTAACCATTTACCGCGCTCTCCTACAAGCGTTTCTAAACCTAATTGCCACGACCCGTTTAATAAGTTGGGTATAAGTCCAATAGGCACAATTTTGTTATTTTGAACAGCACAATCAGCTACTAATTGGAAAAATGAGGGATATAAATAGGCATAAATCGGTATTTTTTTATCTAAAATGTCCTGGATGTATTTCGATGCATTGGGCGACATATACTTTTTCGTTTCTATAATGCAAGGCTGTGGCAATTCACTTTCAAAATCTAAAAGTGGATAACCACTTTTTCTCGCCAAGGAGAGCAAACCAATTCCTGTTAGGACGGCTTCGGTTGCATCATCGGCTTCGATGCCCATTTCACGCAACTTTTCGAGCGTGGATACTGAGGGGGTCATTCTATTCGTCCCAAGCAGTGCTGTTTTGTATAATTCGTCCCACATGTGTTTAAATTTGCTTTAAAATTTCCCAAATTCTGACCATTGCCCACGTATCCATTTTGCAATATTCCAATAAGTCTTGCTTAATTTTTAGGCATTCAGCTATATTTAAATCATTGAAGACCATTCTATGCCACTGAGTATATGCCATTGAACCATTTTGTACATTCAGGGTATCATAAGATAAATCAGGTGCCAAAATGGGTAAAACTTTTTTTATGGAAGACTTACCCTTAAAATTGGGATGAATATACAAACCGCTTTTGAAAGGTACTTCAAGGTCGTACATTCGGCTGTTAACATCATTTAAAAAATGGGCAAATTCAGGATACATACGTGCCATTTCTTCGTTGCGTGT
>JAYTUQ010000228.1:0-1625 GCA_043744455.1 Saprospiraceae bacterium
AGTATGTCGGTTTGCTTTGCATCTTTTTTCATCAACTAAATGTATGCAACCTTCATACTCTTTTTTCATATTATAACTTTTTACTGTACAGTAGTTTAATAAAAATAGTCAAATTTAAAATACAATAAGATGAAATCCTCTGAAATGACTTTATCAAAATTTCTTACATTATTCAAGCAGTTTTCACGTTCGGAGCAATTAATTATAGCTAAAAAAATAAACGAATTGACTTTTGAAGAACAGTGGGCAAAACTTGATGATGAATTACCAGACATTGAAATGTCTGAAAAAGAAATTATGTATGAAGTAAAAAATGTCCGTTATGGCAAAGAGCCAAAAGTTTAAAGTTGTGTTGGATACGAATTGGTATGTCAGTGCAACCATAAATCGCCGGTCAAGAAAAACACTGTATGATATTTTAACGAATAATAGCGTTGAAATACTTTATTCAAAGGAGATTTTGGAAGAGTATCAGAATGTCATAATTCGACCGAAATTTTCAAAGTATATCAGACAGAATCAAGCTATTCGGTTTATTAATTTAGTCATTTCGGAACTCAAAGAAATTGAAATAAAAACGGCTATTCGGCTAAGTCGTGATTCAAAAGATGATTTCCTATTGTCAATCTCTATTGATGGAGATGCCGATTTTTTAGTAACAGGCGATGATGATTTGCTTGCTTTAGGTGAAATTGGAAAAACAAAAATCGTAACGAAAAGTAAATTCCTTGAAATTTTAGATGAATTACAAGTATAAAAAACTAACTAAATCAAACCATATCAATATAAAAGTATAAAAACATGAGCAAAACAGTAAATTTTCAATCAAATAATGGGACGGCTGAAATGGAAGCCGTACCCAAAACGAAACAGATGATTTCAGGTGCAGAAGCGGTTTGTAAATGCCTTTTAGAAGAAGGTGTTGACCTCGTTTTCGGTTATCCAGGTGGTGCGATTATGCCTTTTTATGATGCTCTTTACAGTTATATGGATAGAATTCGGCATATTTTGCCGCGTCACGAACAAGGCGGTATCCATGCTGCCGAAGGTTATGCACGGGTCACGCGTAGAACAGGTATTGCCATAGCGACGTCTGGTCCTGGTGCAACGAATTTGATTACAGGTTTGGGCGATGCGATGCTCGATTCTACGCCTTTGGTCTGCATAACAGGTCAAGTACGTGGCAATTTGTTGGGTACAGATGCTTTTCAAGAGACAGATATATTGGGTTGTACTTTTCCAGTAACAAAATGGAGTATTCAAATTACAAAGGCGGCTGAAATACCTGCTGCTTTTGCGAAGGCATTTTATATTGCTAATTCAGGTCGTCCCGGTCCCGTTTTGATTGACATAACGAGGACGGCACAGGTTGAGAAATTTGAATATGAAGGCTACGCACGTAACCCTTCAGTACGCAGCTATTATCCGAATCCAAAGCCCAAATTGAAAGATATCACAGCTGCTGCTGATTTAATAAATGCCGCTAAAAAGCCTTATATCCTCGCGGGTCACGGCATTCAAATTGCTGATGCACAAGAAGTTTTTCGTGAATTTGTGCATAAAACAGGCATTCCTGTAGGACATACGCTTCATGGTTTGGGGTGTTTGGCTCATGACGATGCTTT
>JAYTUQ010000229.1:0-1623 GCA_043744455.1 Saprospiraceae bacterium
TAAAAAACTAATTGAGTATTTACATAACATTGTATTTAACTATTTCATTGATAATCAATGTTTTAAACTTTAATCTTTTTCACAGTACAGTAGTTTAGAATGATACTTTACATTATGAAGTTGATATAAGAAAAACAATTATGTATTTCAATTGCAGAAATAAGTATTTTAAGGCAAATATTGATATTAGAATTCCAGAAGCAATAGATTTATTGAAGGTAAATTTCCTCGATGAATATAATAAAAAAATGATTCAATCTTCGTTGAAAACAGTGCAAGCTAAATATAATTGAGTATAAATATGTCTCACGCAACACAAGACCACGCCACACTTTCCAAACAGTTCAACAAAGACGAAGACCGTGTCAATTGGCACGACGAAACGCTTTGGTTTGTGCGCCAAAAACGCGACAAAGCGGCTTTTCAATTGCCCGAATGGGAATTTTTGAGGGAAACGGCTTCAGATATAAAGAACAATGTGTTGTCCAATTTACACGATTATTTGCTTGAATTTGAAGCAAAAGCACAACAAAACGGCATCATTGTACATTGGGCTGCCGATGGAAATGAACACAATCAAATCGTTCACAGCATTCTGAAAAAGCATGGTGTTACGCAAATGATTAAGAGCAAATCTATGCTCACTGAAGAGTGCCATTTGAATGATTATTTGACAAAAAACGGTATTGATGTCATTGATTCCGACTTAGGTGAACGCATTGTTCAGATGCGTAAAGAGCCGCCTTCGCACATCGTTTTGCCAGCCATTCACTTGAAGAAAGAAGACGTGGGCGAGACTTTTCATATTCATCTCGGCACTGAAAAAGGCAATAAAGACCCACAATATCTCACTAATGCGGCGCGTGACCATCTGCGTGAGAAGTTTTTGACGCGAAAAGTGGCTTTGACGGGCGTTAATTTCGCTATCGCCGAAACAGGCGAATTGGTCGTCTGTACCAATGAGGGCAATGCTGATATGGGCGCACATTTGGCAGACGTTCACATCGCTTGCATGGGTTTTGAAAAAATATTGCCCAAACGCGAACACTTAGGCGTTTTCCTACGCCTTTTAGCTCGTAGCGCGACGGGTCAACCGATTACAACCTATTCCAGTCATTTCAAAAAGCCACGCGCTGGTCAAGAGATGCACGTCGTCATTGTTGACAATGGGCGTTCGACGCAATTAGGACGTGCTGATTTTAGAAATTCGCTCAAATGTATTCGTTGCGCCGCGTGTTTCAATACCTGCCCTGTGTATCGTCGCAGCGGTGGTCACAGCTATCATACAGCCATTGCAGGACCGATTGGTTCTATTTTGGCACCCAATTTAGATATGACAAAAAATGCGGATTTGCCCTTTGCGAGTACTTTATGTGGTTCTTGCTCAAATGTCTGTCCCGTTAAAATTGATATTCACGACCAATTGTATAAGTGGCGGCAGGTACTTGTTCAATCAGGACATGCCCCCCTCAGTAAAAAGTTGATGATGCAAGGCATAAAGTTTACTTTATCGCATCCAAAAGCCTATCAAACAGGTGGTAAAATGGGGCGCTGGGTGATGCGGCATGTGCCTTTTATGGTTAATAATGCCATGAATCCGTGGTTTTTACAAAGAGACATGCC
>JAYTUQ010000230.1:0-23649 GCA_043744455.1 Saprospiraceae bacterium
TTAACTAACGACAAAAGCCCAAGGAAAATAATTATGAGTGAAATAACTATTGATAATACAGGTCTATGGATGAATCTATTGAACATGTTATTTTTTTTAATAAGAATTAAAAATTCCGTTCTGCCACATTTTTTTATGGCTCTTATACTGAGGGGGTATCAGAAAAGGGAATTTTTTAGATTTCCATTTTCTTACTTTAACACGTATCGGATATTTTTAAAATATCCGATACGTTACCCTTAGAAAGCCGTTTACTTCTTTATCAATTGCAACTTTGAAATGACTTCTTGAAAAGGGACGAATTTGTATTGAATTTTATCATCTTCTTTCACACTTTGAAGACCTTCCAATAAGATTTTATCATTTGCATCAAGCCCAGATTCAACAACATATAGATGCTCTAATTTTTGTCTGACTTTAATAAACCTTGATTTGACCGTATTACTTTCATCAATCACATAAACACAGATTTTGTCTTGCAATTCATAAGTCGCCTTTTGCGGAATTATCAAACCTTTATTAATCGGAATTGTCATGCGTACTTTTCCTGTTTGACCATGTTTTAACAGAAATTCAGGGTTTGGAAATTTGGCTCTGAAAGCAATATTGCCTGTGTTGTTATCAAATTCACTTTCAATTGTCTCAATTGTACCTTTATTTTTATATTCCATACCATTTGCCAGCATGAGCGACACAGTATTGTGTACATCGTTTTTAGCTCTCGTTTTGTAGTCCAAATACTCAATTTCAGAGACATTGAAATAAGCAAAAACATCTTTGTTGTTTGAAAGAGTCGTTAAAATGCCGCCTTCGTCAATGAGGCTACCTCTTTTGAATTTAATCCTATCAATAGTGCCTTCAAAAGGTGCTTTTATCGTCGTAAATGACAAATGCACTTCTGCCAATGCCTGTTCTGCTTTAGCTTCGTCTAATTTAGCCAGCGCAATAGCCAATTCTGTTTTTGAGACGATGTTTTTATCCGCTAAAGTTTTAACATTCTGCATTTCCAATTCGACCGTTCTCACAGTCGCACTTGCCTTCATATATTCTGCTTCATATATTTTAGGCATAATTTTGAAAAGCGTTTGACCTGCATTCACCCGTTGACCTTCATCAACGTTTAATGTTTCAAGGAATCCTTTTTCTTGCGCTCTGATTTCTACGTTTTGAAAGGACTGTATTTGAGCGACATACTCTTTGATGAAAATTGTATCCTTTACAATAGGGCTTGTGACAATATATTCTGATACTTCCTTTTTTTCTTCTTCTTTTTTTGATTTACAAGCGACGAGACTAATGCCGGCTAAAAAGCTGATTATCAATGATATTTTATTCATTTCAGATAAAATTTTTATAAAAAATTAGATTAAACAGGAATAGTGATTGTAATGAATGGGCACAAATTTAGACCTTTTTTTAGTGCATATACTGAGGGGGTAAGTATTGGGCATCTTTCAAAATGGCGGATAAACGATTACGGGATTATGTACTTTGTGGTACAAAAAGCTATTGATTAGCAATTAGTTACAGAGCTATTGGTATTTGTCTGAATACAGATACCAAAACTCATAAATGTGGTCATAAATGTTATGAAACACAAACAGCCTTAAAAACCTACCTACGCCAATGGAATCTCACAGTCTAAAAACTTGCAGAAAGCTCTGCCAAGACTTGAAAAATAAGGAAAGGGATGAAATTTTAGGAGTAACGATTTGGGGAATGTAATAGATAGGGCTAAATGTCAAACGAATATTATTAGAATGTATCGCTGAAACGCCTTTGATTTCTGTTTTAAACACGTCATCTTCCAGAAACTCAACTTCTTCAGTATCAAAAAATTCAATAATATTCAGGAAACCTAAATCGACATTCCTATTATCAGAAATACAAGTAGTAAATAATTGTAAAGCATTTTTATAATTATGAAAAGATTTAGCCTGCAATTGCATCACCAATAGCACGACGAAACTTACAATAAAAGAAAATTTAAAAATTTTCATTGTGATTAAAACAATTAATTTACTGTGAAACAAGTACAAATACGTGTAAAATACATAGAAATGACCCGTATTTATTGTCTGACTTCAAAACAAGGCGCAAAGAAAGAATATTTCGGGTAAAAAATCTATTAATATAATAATTTTACTTATTCTGCGCAGTACAATGCCCAGACTTTATATTCATTTTGTGTTATAGATTTTTAATGCGTCAAAAGGTATTTTTCGTATGCTTTTCAAAATAAAATTCTGAATGAAATAGAAATAATATTAAAATTGCATTCATAAACTATTGACTTTTTTAGAAAAGAAGGGTTTTATAGGTTTTAACCTACATAATTTTACAGAATTTAGACAATTGAGATTGGATTCAGGGCACATCTACGAAATTTTATTATTCAATCAGTTAAAATGGTTTTTTTACGTGGATAACCGCTTAATGTTTACTTTTAGACTTCTTTCCAAAAAGCAATGGCATAAGAAAAAAGAGTTTTAAACAACATCAAACAGAAACATTATGAAAAACATCACGCGCCCTGTCATTCTACTTTTAGTTGTGTCCAGTGTCTTAGCTTTTGGTTATGTCCAAAAGGCTTGGATTTAGCAGGAAAACAAGCTGCCAGACCTTACGATACTGAGGGGGTGATGAATGAAGCAGGATTCAAAGTATTTTAGGAAAAACCCCTTGTTTTAGATTTTGATTTTTTTGACCACAGATTTTACTGATTTTACTGATTTTGCACTGATTTTTAAAACCATATAAAGAAAAAAATCAGTGCAAAATCAGCAAAATCAGTCTCATCAGTGGTCAAAAAAAAATCATAAATATTAATATCACTCACTTTTAAAAATGAAAAAACTAACCGTTCCGTACATCAATCAAAGTGGAAATACTTTTCCTTTTTTTGACTTCCCAACGCCTGTGGCTATAGACATAACGCCTTGGTCAAACGATAAGGACATACCAACCGTACAGTTTGCCATAACACACGACAATACACACATATATATAAGGTACACCGTTCAAGAGAACAGCATTATTGCCAAAGCAACGACGAATAATGGCGCAGTTTGGAAAGACAGTTGTGTTGAGTTTTTTATCATGCCCGAAAAAGACGGCGTGTTTTATAATTTTGAAATCAATTGTATTGGTGCAAAACTTCTGTATGCAGGCACATCAAGAGACAATAGAACACCCGCTGATGATGCGACAATCGATAAAATATTAATAGAATCTACATTGGGACAGGAGCCATTTGACGAAAAATTTGGCGCATTCGATTGGACATTGACCGCCGTAATACCAGTTAGTTGTTTTTTTCAACACACCGTTAAATCGATAAAAGGTAAAACATGTCGTGCCAATTTTTATAAATGTGGCGACGGACTCACCAAATCACATTATTTATGTTGGAACAATATCGGAGCACCCAAACCCGATTTTCATACCCCTCAGTATTTTGGGGAAATTGTCTTTGTTTGATAGATAATTAATTGCTTGTAATACCCTATTTTTGCCGCGCAAAATATAAACTTGCATCAACTTGAAGGCGCAATAGACGATTATGATATTCCAGATTCAACCGCACGAGCGAGAGATTTTCCGCATTATCAGCGAAACAGCAAAAGAATTAGGCTTTCCAGCGTATGTCGTTGGCGGCTTTGTACGTGATAGGCTGTTGGCACGACCGTCGAAAGATATTGATATTGTGTGCGTAGGCTCCGGCATACAATTGGCGGAAGCAACGGCGGCAAAGATGCGTCCCTCCCCGCGTGTCGTTACTTATGCGCGATTTGGCACAGCTATGTTTCGTTGCAAAGGCATCGAAATCGAGTTTGTTGGCGCCCGCCGCGAGTCTTATCGTACCGAATCTCGTAAGCCAAGCGTAGAAGAAGGGTCTTTAGAAGACGACCAAAATCGGCGAGATTTTACCATCAATGCCTTAGCTGTTAGCCTAAACGAAGCCAATTTCGGAGAAATCATTGACCCTTTTGACGGGATTCGTCACTTGGAAGAAAAAGTGATTCAAACGCCACTCGAACCAAGCAAAACTTTTTCTGACGACCCTTTGCGCATGATGCGCGCCATTCGTTTCTCCACACAATTGGGGTTTCGCATCGAAAACGACACTTTTAAAGCCATTAGTGATTTTAAAAGCCGCATCAAAATCATTTCAAAAGAACGCATTATCGCTGAAATTGAGAAAGTAATGGCAACGCCAACCCCCTCAGTAGGTTGGGCAATGTTGATGCAAACAGGGCTTTTAGACATCATTTTTCCTGAAATGGTAGCTTTAAAAGGTGCAGAAACGAAGGAAGGGATTGGACATAAAGACAACTTTTGGCATACGCTTCAAGTCTTAGACAATACGGCACGTAGAACCAACAATATCTATTTGCGATGGGCAGCCGTCATGCATGACATCGGTAAACCTGCTACCAAACGATTTGATAAACAAGAAGGCTGGACGTTTCATGGACATCAAGAAGTGGGCGCAGCCATGATACCCCGTTTGTTCCGAAATTTAGGTTTACCGCTTGATGACCGTATGAAATATGTGCAAAAAATCGTCCGTTTGCACCATCGTCCAGTATCTTTGACAAATGAAAACATTACTGATTCTGCCATTCGACGCTTGCTTTTTGATGCAGGAGATGATTTAGAGGACTTATTTATCTTGTGTGAATCGGACATTACGTCCAAACAAGCGGCGCGTGTTGCTCGATATTTAGAAAATTATGAGGTTGTCAAACAACGCTGCTTTGAAGTGGAAGAAAAAGACAGCATCCGTAATTGGCAACCACCGATTACGGGCGAAATAATTATGGAAACGTTTAATATTCAGCCGTCTCGTGAAGTGGGTGTTATAAAAACTGCGGTTCGGGAAGCTATTTTGGACGGTATTATTCCAAATAAATATGACGAAGCTTTCCAAATGATGTTGGAGGAAGGTGAAAAGTTGGGATTGAGTTATGAATTATAAATTATGAGTTATGAGTTGTTAAGCGAATAAAAAGTATGAAAAAAGTATGAAAAAAGTAGGGATACTCGGCGGTGGTCAATTGGGTAAAATGTTATGTCTGGCTGCTGCAGATTGGGATTTAGAGATGTATGTCTTAGATAAGGAAGGGTCGCCTGCGCAATCTTATTGTAAACATTTCATAATTGGCGATTTCAATAATTACGAGGATGTTTTGACATTTGGTCGTTTGGTAGATGTATTAACCATTGAAATTGAACATGTTAATGTTAAGGCTTTATCTGTTTTAGAAAAAGAAGGGATTAAAGTGCACGTTAATTCCAAGGCTTTAAAAACGATAAAAGACAAAGGTTTGCAGAAATTGTTTTATCAAAAACACCAATTGCCGACTTCTGATTTTCAGCTTTTTGATACCCTAAAAGAAGGTGATGTTGCTTTGCCCTTTGTGTGGAAAGCACGCAGTGGCGGCTATGATGGCAAAGGCGTGTCCATCGTAAAAACCATGAAGGAATTCAAAAATCTACCCAATGAACCTTGTTTGGTGGAACAATTGGTGGAAATTGATAAGGAAATAGCGGTGATTGTCGCGCGAAACGAAGCTGGACAAGTCGTGGCATACCCCTCAGTAGAAATGGTGTTTGACCCCAAAGCCAACCTCTTAGATTATCAGTTATGCCCTTCGAGAATCCCTAAAAATATAGAACGTGCTGCACAAAGTTTAGCAAAAAAATTGATACAAAAATTTAAAATATGCGGTCTTTTAGCCGTCGAATTGTTTTTGACTAAAGACGGTCAATTAATCATCAATGAAGTCGCGCCACGTCCGCACAATTCAGGACATCACACGATAGAAGCGACGGAAACATCCCAATTTGAGCAACATTTACGTGCTATTTTGAATTTGCCTTTGGGTTCAACTGCGATACGCAAGCCTTCCGTTTTGCTCAATTTAGTCGGCGCAGAAGGTTTTACAGGCGAAACAGTCGTTGAGGGGTTTGAAAATGCCTTACATACTGAGGGGGTGCATATTCACTTGTATGGTAAACATATTACAAAGCCTTTTCGTAAAATGGGTCATGTGACAATTTTGAACAAAAGCGTCGAAAAAGCCGTTGAAATAGCCTTGAAATTAAAAAACGAATTGCGCATCATTGCATAAAACTATACGTATGAATAAGAAAAATTTAGAGTACGTTTGGATATTGGTTGCTGTCTTTATGATTGTATCAAAAATCAACAAACCTGAACGAGATAGTTGGGATTATGGTATTATTGCTTTAAGCTGTATCATTATTGGAACAGCATTATACCGTTTATTCATTAAGAAATAAAGACGCCTTGTATTATTTTATACAAATTTCACAAATTGAATTAAATAACTTTTAATTACTTAAATTTGTGAAATTCTTATCAACTAAATAAAAATGTTTTAATATTTAATAAACATGAAAGTCGTACACGTTAGCGTCATCATGGGTTCAGATTCCGATTTGCCAGTTATGAAACAAGCGGCAGAATTACTCACGGGTTTCGGTATCCCTTTTGAAATAACTTTTATTTCAGCCCATCGCACACCCGATAGGATGTTCAGCTTCGCAAAAGAAGCGCATACACGCGGCGTAAAAGTCATTATAGCAGGTGCGGGCGGTGCGGCACATTTGCCGGGTATGGTCGCTTCTTTGACTCCGCTACCTGTTATTGGGGTGCCCATAAAAGCATCCAATTCTATTGACGGATGGGATTCCATTTTGTCTATTTTGCAAATGCCCAATGGTGTGCCTGTGGCTACGGTTGCGCTCAATGCTGCTAAGAATGCCGCTATTTTAGCCGCTCAAATAATAGGCAGCAACGATAAAATTCTTCAAGATAAAGTCATCGCATATAAACAAGAATTGGCAAACGAAGTAACACGCAAATACGAACATTTAGGACGTATTGGCTACGAAAATTACGGAAAGGATTTTTAAAACAATGGATAATGGAAAGTGGATAATGGATAATGTTAAGATTATCCGTTATCCGTTATCCGTTATCCATTTTCAACTAAATAAAATGGATTATCAGAATGTAGTCGTCGAAAATGATGGCGGTATCATAACATTGACAATCAGCCGCGAAAAGGCACTCAATGCTTTGAATCAACGTACAATGGCTGAACTAAAAAGCTTTTTTGAACGTGATTACAAAGACATCAAAGATTTAAAAGGCGTTATCATCACAGGTGCTGGACCTAAGGCTTTTGTGGCAGGTGCTGATATTTCAGAATTCCTGAATTTAGAAGGTAAAGGCGAACAAATGGCGCAACTGGGTCAGGATATATTCCAAAACATTGAGCGTTTTCATAAACCTGTTATTGCAGCAGTCAATGGTTTTGCGCTCGGCGGCGGCTGTGAATTGGCGATGGCTTGTCATATGCGCATCGCGTCGCCTAACGCTAAGTTTGGTCAACCCGAAGTTAATCTCGGCATCATTCCCGGTTACGGTGGCACACAACGTTTGGTGCAACTCATCGGCAAAGGCAGAGCGTTGGAATTGATGATGACGGCAGATATGATAGACGCTACTGAGGGGCATCGCATTGGCTTAGTCAATCATGTTGTCGAAGAAGGTCAGACTGTGGCAAAAGCTAAGGAAATCATAGCAAAAATAGCCACAAAAGCACCTTTTGCTATTACAAAAATCATCGAATCGGTCAATGCATACTTTGATCCAGGTGGTGATGCTGGTTTCTTTACAGAAGTTGTTGAATTTGGTAAATGCGCTAATTCAAAGGATTTTAAAGAAGGTGCTTCGGCTTTTGTAGAGAAGCGAAAGGCGCATTTTAGTGGCAAATAAGTCAATTATTCATTTGTCAAAAGTCATTTGTCATTGCTCAACAGCATAATGACAAATGACTTTTGACAAATGAATATTTTTTAATTCAAAACTGGCAACGCCAAATAACCCCGAAACTCCTTATCTTCTGCAAATTCCACATTTTCAAAATCTGTCACCACATTATATAAGGTATCACGTTCAATCGGTTTGCGACCCACGCGACGAATCATATTCACCAAATCACGCGTTGAGAGGGCAGGATTTTTCTCTTCCGAACCCGCCATAGAGTAAATTTTTGTCGTATCGTCAATCGTACCGTCCAAATCATCCACACCGAAAGACAAAGCAATTTGGGCAGTCGGACGACCAATCATGGGCCAATACGCTTTGATATGGTCAAAATTGTCTAAGAAAATACGGCTGACGGCATAGTTTTTCAAATCTTCGACCGTCGTACTTTCTGTGATGTGCGACATTTCATTGTCTTTATTTCTGAATTTCAAAGGAATAAACGTCTGAAAACCGCCTGTTTTGTCTTGCAATTTGCGCAATTCGTTAAGGTGATGCACACGGTGTTCGTATTTTTCAATATGACCATACAACATCGTGGCATTAGAACGCATCCCTAAGTTGTGCCATATTTCGTGCATTTCGAGCCATTGTTCACCTGTGCATTTGTCGTGTGCAATGATTTTACGAATGTCTTCATGAAAAATCTCTGCGCCGCCGCCTGGCAAAGAATCGCAACCCGCTTCTTTGACCAAACGCATCCCCTCAGTATAACTCACTTTTGCTTTCTTAAAAATGTAGTGATATTCGACAGGAGTTAAAGCTTTGACATGCATTTCAGGACGATGCGCCTTGATTTTTTTGAACAATTCGAGGTAAAAAGGTAAGTCATATTGTGGCAAAACACCACCGACGATGTGTACTTCCGTTACAGGCTGACCATCGTATTTGTAAATGATGTTCATCATATCGTCCATCGTGTATTCCCACGAGTCTTCGCCACGTTGCTTTATTAGACGCGAATAAGAACAGAATTTACACGTATAAATACACAAATTAGTCGGTTCGATGTGGAAGTTGCGATTGAAAAAGGTGTCATCGCCATGCTTTTTTTCTCTGATAAAATTGGCTAATGCGCCGACAAAACTCAAATCTGCTTTTTCAAAAAGCATCAAAGCATCCCCCTCAGTAATGCGTTCTCCGTTATACACTTTTTTTGCAATTGCTTGTAATTCAAGGCTTTGTGTTTTGTCATTCAATATGACTTGAATATCTGCCGTATTTTTCATTCTTTTTTTAACTGTTTAATTTTTAGTCGTAAAGTAAACATCTAAAACAACATTCAGTTTAGGAAATTGCCAAAGAAGTAAATATATACTTAATGGAAAATGGAAAATGGATAGCGGAAAATGGATAATCTAACCCATTGAATATGAGTATGTCAACTCATAATTCATAACTCCTAACTCATAATTCACAACCCATATTTATCCACCAAATAAACCAAAGAAGTCAAAGCTGCCGCACCTAATTCCAACTCACGCCGATTGACGTATTCAATTTTATCAAAAGCTGTATGGTGAAAATCAAAATAACGTTGCGAATCGGGACGTAAACCACCGAGTAGGAATTTTTGTGATTTCAAAGGACTAATATCTGCACCCGCACCACCTTTTGTTAATTCTAAACCATATGGTTTCAATAAATCTTCCCATGCACTGACTTTTTTAAATTTCTCCACAAATACTGAGGGGTCGGCGTCAAACGAAATACCACGCGGAGAAAAGCCACCTGAATCAGATTCAAGCGCTAAAATATGACGTTCGGTAGTATTGTCACGCGCAACTTCGGCATATTTAGTGCCGCCACGCAAACCATTTTCTTCGTTCATAAACAGGACACACCGAATGGTTCTTTTGGGTTTGTAACCTGATTTTTTCAATATATCCAAAACGCCCATACTTTGTACGCAACCCGCGCCATCGTCGTGTGCGCCTTGTGCAGGATCCCACGAATCAAGATGACCTCCTATGACTATAACTTCGTTTGGAAATTCCGAGCCTTTTATTTCTGCTATAACATTATGGCTTTCCACATCGGGCAGCATTTCACAAGTATTACGCATAAAAATCTTCATATTCGGTTGACTGACAAGGGTTTTGGATAGTTTTTCTGCATCATTAGTCGAGATACAGATGGCAGGTATTTTAGGATAATTGTCATCATAACGCAATGCACCTGTATGCGGACGGTCATCTAATTCGGTCGAAAGCGAGCGAACAAGAACGGCTGCTGCGCCATACTTTGCTGCCCGCGACGCACCTGAACCTCGCTGATCACTCCCGCCACCATAGGCTTCAAAAGTTTGAATGCGCGTTTTGTCCATTGGGCGATTGTAAAAAACGATTTTACCTTTTACTTTATCACCCAATTTGTCCACATCATCAAGGCTTTTGACTTCAATAACTTGGGCTTCAACACCTTTTTTAGTTGTTCCTACGGAGTTACCAATAGACAAAGCACGTAAGGAGACTTTACCATTTTTGGTGTTCATAACCACTTGTTCAGCTTCACCGCGTACCCAATGTGGCACCATACACGCTTGCAAACGAGTTGAAAAGCCCGAGGTATCCATCATTTGTTGCGTGTATTTCACGGCTTTAGCAGCACCAGCGGAACCACTTAATCGGCTACCGATTTTTGTACACATATCATAAAGCCAAGGATAAGTACTGGTTTGAGTGAGCGCATTGTCATAAATTTTTCGGATAAAAAGAGCGTCTTCGTCACTGTTTTTAGCGATATTTTGTGCAACAACAGCGGTGATACTGAGGGGGGTAAAGATTAAAAAAAGGCACAAACCCCTTAGATTGTAAAAGCGATTTTGTTTCTTCATAAAGATACTTAGTTTGATTTTTAGACGATGTAAGTTAGTTTATTAGTTTAAAAATGATTTCTTATTTTCATGGAACTATAATTTTAAAATACAGAATTATGTATTTAAAATAAAATAAAATAAAAAATAAAATTTCTAATTTTTTAAATAATCAGTTTTTAATGCTATAATTAAAATGTTTGGTTTTTAAAAATCTATATTATTTATATGAAAATAAGACTAAAATGCAGGGTTGAAATTCTTATGATTTTGTATTTCAAGATAATAGACGCAACTTTGTGTGGTAGAAACACAAAGCATAGTTTGAAAAATAAGGTTACTACAAAAAATATAAGATGAGTCTTTGACTAAAAACCAACAAATTATAATCCTATTTTAAACCGAATGATACTTCTAAAAAGATAAATTTATAATTTGGTTTTATTTGGTTAGGGCTGGAGGTGGTGCATGGCGCTACCTCTTTTTTTTGTTTTAATATTGGTAATGACTCACGCCAGATAATCGACCTTTAATTAAAAAAGTATGTTCGGAAAACTTATATAAATTTCCCGAACATACTTTTAGAACGCATATTACTGAGGGGGTCAAAAATCTAGCTTCTAATCGCCTCAACGGGATCCATTCGAGAAGCGCGCAAGGCAGGAATAAACCCAGATACAACGCCTGAAACGACAGCAACAATAAAAGTAGTAATGATATTTGAAAATGATATATACATTTCAAACGCACTAATCATAGACACTAATTTCAATACACCCCAAACGGCGATAAGTCCCATGAAGCCACCGATAACACACAAAACGACGGATTCAATCAAAAATTCAAGTAAAATAGCACTTTGTTTTGCGCCTATTGCTTTTTTAATGCCAATAATACTTGTCCGTTCTTTAACAGAAACGAACATGATATTCGCCACGCTGAATATACCGACCAACAAAGCAAAACCACCAATCACTAATCCGACGATGTTCAATGCACCAAAAACCACGGCTAAAGGTTCGGCAAACATCGTCATCGAATTCATAGCAAAATTTTCCTTTTCACTTGGTTTAATGTGTCTTGTTTTACGCATTGCGACAACAATATCATCTTTAAGTTGCTCTTCGGTGATGCCTTCTCCTGCTTTGATTTGTAAAGTGCCGCCAAACATACGGTTGGGTTTAACATTGACAATCGAGCGCGCCAATTCAAAAGATATCATCGCCACATTATCATAGTTCATAATCTTTATTAAATCTTTACCCGACTCTTTCAATACGCCCACAACAACCATACTTCGCCCAAAAACCTTGACTTCTTTCCCAATAGGATCGCCATCATCACCAAAAATTTCTTTGGCAACTTTATAACCCAAAATGACCCGTCTTGCGCCAGAATGATATTCCTGTGGTGAAAAAAAGCGTCCCGACAGGTATTCCATACTGTGGAAATTGTCATAATCTTCTGTTACTGCCACGCCATAAGCTCCTTCAACGCTGTTTTTCAGATGTTTTACGGTTGTCGTATTCAAAAAAAGCGAATAAACGACAGATTTTGCCGTTGTGAGGCTTTCTGACAAATTTTTATAATCCGTAAAGTTGGGATTAGGGCGACGGGCATATTTCCAATAGTTTTCGCCTGGATTTTCATTCCACGGCATTTTAGAAACATAGACAACATCGTTACCCAATTTTGAAAAGCTACGGCGCACATTATCCTCCAAGGAATCTACGGCAGATTTTACCGCTATGATGCAAAATATGCCTATCATAACGCCCAAAAGCGATAGAAATGACCGCATTTTATTGGTCATCAATTGTTGAAAGGCTTGTTTAAAACTTTCGCGTAAGACGTACATATTCGTAAATTTTCAATTCTCCAAAGATATTTTTTGACCCCCTCAGTATATTTGAATGGTGTGTTCTTTAAAGGTAAATATGGCATATTGCTCATTCGTCTTTAAACAATACACAATATACCATTGCGACACAATTTTGCAAAAATTTATGGTAATTCAACATTTTAAATAGATGAATCTTATTATTATATCTGCCAACGTCTATAAAATAAAAAGAATGAGATGGATTATCGTCCATTTCGCCCAAATTATCTACTTTTGACTTTTGTGAAACCTATATTTTAAATGCCAAAATATCTAAATTATGTCAATAGTCAATCGTGCAGCCGCAGAGCTTAAAGGTGACCGCGTTATATGGGCAATCGTTGCCATCCTTGCTTTGTTTTCCATACTTGCCGTATACAGCTCATCGAGCATGGTTGCCTTCCAAAAACGGGGTGGTAATACAGAGTTTTATCTCATAAAACAAGTCACTTTGTTGGGTATTGGCTTGATTCTGACATACGCAGCCTATATGCTACATTACAAAAGGTATAGCCTTTGGGCACCCTACATGTTGGCTTTCGTGGTTCCACTTTTGATGCTGACATTGGTGTTGGGTCCTGAAATTAATGGGGCTACACGTTGGTTGATCGTGCCAGGTATTGGTTTATCTTTTCAAACTTCTGACTTGGCAAAAATTGCACTTATCACTTATATCGCTCGATCCATAACAGCTAAACAAGATCATATTTCAGATTTTCAAAGTGCTTTTGTGCCTATCATTGTGCCCATTATCATTGTTTGCTTACTCATTGCCCCTTCCGACCTTTCCACAGCCTTGGTTATTTTTGTAACGTGTATGATTATGATGTTCATCGGACGGGTGGCGATGCAATATATATTTTTATTAATTTTTTGCGGTTTTGTTTCTTTTGCAGGTCTTATTGTCATTGATAGAGTCAAACCGGGGATTATACGCACCGATACGTGGGTCAATCGTACACGCGATTTTATTGAAAATTCTGATGGTCAAGCCCAAACACAATTGGCAAAAATGGCAATTGCCAAAGGCGGATTCTTTGGCAACGGACCAGGCAATTCCATCCAAAAAAACTTTTTACCAATGGCATATACGGATTATGTGTATGCTGTTATTATTGAAGAATATGGCTTAATTGGTGGCTTTTTGATAATGGGTTTGTATGTACTTTTGTTTTTGCGGGTCGTCCGATTGGTCACCAAATCGCCTAAAACCTTTCCCGCTATGTTGGCTATGGGGCTGTGCCTCATCCTGACGATACAAGCCCTCGCGAACATGGCAGTCAGCGTTCACCTTGTCCCCGTCACGGGTCTGCCCATGCCTATGATTTCCATGGGGGGCACTTCTTTATTGTTTAGTTGTGTGTCATTGGGCATGATATTGAGCGTCTCTAAATTTATTGAAACAGAAAAATGAGTCATTTTATACGCAAATTATACCACATTTTCATCAAAAACGCCTTCATTCGTTGGACATGGATGCTCGCCTTAGTTTTGGTTGGTGTTCGTTTTGCCACCGAGCGTGGTTTGGCTTGGAAAAAGACACCCCTCAGTAAAACGGTTGTTGCCATTCCATCGGCATCTATTTCTACATTTACGATAAAGCAGGGAGAAGAAGATGAAACGATTTTTACGTTAGGCGATACGTGCTGGTTTGCTGTTAAAAACAATGTGACATTGCGTTTGCCCTTTGATTCGATTCAACCATTTTTATCTATTTTTGAAAAAATGGATGCTATAAACGTCAATGTTTTAAACGAAAAGGAATTTGAATTACTATATAAAAAACCCCATACGGACATAACCATTTCACAAGTAAACAATAAAAATCATTCTTTTTCCCTTTTTTATACTGACCGTGATTCATTCACAAATAATCTTGTGACGTATATTAAATTGCCCAATGAAAATGCGTTACAAGGCATAAAAGGCGATTTATTATCTATTTTTAATAAAAATTTTGACAATTTTAGGGACAAAACAGTATTGAATATCAACAGTCATAGCCTTCTTTCTTTAACCTTTTTATCTCCGACAGACACTTTTTCTTTTACCCATCGCAATGGCAATTGGGTCTCGAATAAAAATGCAAACCGTTTTTTACAAAATGACTTTCAACTGTACCTCAAAAACCTTTTGATACTGAGGGGGGCAAAATTTTATGACGGTGACCGTGATATTTTATCGACACCCAAAATTCAGAATCAACTCATTGTTTACTTGCCTTCCGATACCATCGTTTTGACCAATTATAAATTAGAAAAAGGATATATTTTGCATTCAACCCAAAACAAAGAGGCGTTTTTTAAGTTTGAATCTACGGAACAATTATTCCCTTCTTTATCTAATTTTTTCTTGATAAAATAACACGGAACTTTTACCAGATACTTAATGACACTTTATATCATTCGACACGGCGAAACAGATTTTAATCGCAAAGGCATCGTGCAAGGCTGCGGTGTAGATTCTGAACTCAATAAAATAGGGCATAGTCAAGCACGTTTGTTTTATCAATACTACAAAAACGTGTCATTTGACTACATCATCACCTCTAATTTGCAACGGACGCATCAAACAGTTCATCCTTTTTTGACACGTGGCAAGCATAATAAATGGATAAAAATGCCCGAACTCAACGAGATTTCATGGGGCATTCATGAAGGAAAGGAGGGCGACACGTATTCTCATCACAACTATAAAAAACTCATGACTGATTGGGAATCAGGCATTTATGATTCTCGAATTGAACAAGGTGAGTCAGCAGCCGAATTGCATCAGCGGGTCAGTCGCGCGCTAAATTTCTTAAAAAACAACAATTATCAAGGGAAAAATATTTTGCTCTGCACACACGGTCGAACATTGATGTGTTTGCTCACCATTCTCTCCGAGCACCCCCTCAGTAATATGAATCAATTTAAACATCAAAATACCTGTCTCTACAAAGTCCATTATGTTGGTAATGAATTTATTTTTGAATTAGAAAACGATGTGCGGCATTTGAAATAGTGGAAAATGGATATGGAATAATGTAAAGTGGATAGTGGATAATGCAAAGTGGATAGTGGATAATGTAAAGTGGATAGTGGATAGTGGATTATCCATTATCCACTTTCTATTTTCCGTGGATTATTTGTCCTTTATCTAATAAAATTCTGTGAATTTAAAGCGAATGTTATTTTTAGGGCTTATTTTATTAAATTTTAGTATTCACAATAGGACTTTACCTCTACGTTTAGGAAATGTATATTCATTCATCATTCATCATTCATCATTCATCATTCATCATTCATCATTCATCATTCATCATTCATCATTCATCATAAAACCTATTTCACAATGTTCAAACTGAAACAAATCAAGCATCTTTTGCTCGCTTTTAGCTTATTTTCAAGCATAACGGCTTACACTCAAGACACATATCAAACGCCGCCCAAACCTTTAGCCGACTTGGTCAATGCACAACCAACCCCCACAGTATCCGTCAATGCTAAAGGCACTTTGATGCTTATCATTGAGCATTCAGACTTGCCAAGTATTGCAGATTTGGCACAACCAGAGCTAAAATTGGCTGGTTTACGCCTCAATCCCTTGACAAACGGCGGTAGTCGGCAGTCTTACGCACTCAATCTAAAAATAAAAAAATTGAGCGACAATACAGAAACACAAGTCACTGGATTGCCCGACAATCCAAAACTAAGTACGCCGACATGGTCGCCCGATGAATCAAAAATAGCATTTACGCACACCAAAGACAATAAAATTGAACTGTACGTTTTGGATGTTACCGCAGCAAAAGCCACTAAATTGACGGACTTAGCACTCAATGCGACGCTCGGTTCTCCCTTGTCGTGGCTGCCCGATAGCAAAGGTCTTTTGGTAAAAACAACTGTTGCCAATCGCGGTAATGCCCCTGAGGTTAGCCGTGTTCCCGTTGGACCCAATACACAAGAGAATCTGGGTAAAAAAGCACAAGCACCCACCTATCAGGACTTACTAAAAAACGCAACCGATGAACGTCTTTTTGAGTACTATTGCACATCACAATTAGTGAAAGTGATGTTGACGGGCAAAACGCAAAACATTGGCTTGCCTGGGATTACCCCCTCAGTAAGTTTGTCGCCTGACGGCAAATATATATTGACGGAAACCATCAGCCGCCCGTTTTCTTTCCTTGTTACCTTACGCTCGTTTCCGACAAAAATTGAAATATTAGATATCAATGGCAAAAATATTCGCACTTTAGCTAACAATCCATTGCAAGAAGACCAACCATGGTCTCGCGATGCGACAACGCCAAACCCTCGTGGTTTTGATTGGCGCGACGACGTACCCGCTACAGTTTATTGGGTAGAAGCACAGGACGGTGGCGACGCTAAAAAGAAAGTTGACGTACGTGACAAAGTTTTCACCCTTGATGCACCTTTTGATGGCACGCAAAAAGAGTTTTTCGCTTCAAAATTGCGTTTTAGAGGTATCACTTGGGGAAATGAAAAAGTCGCTATAACATCTGAATATTGGTGGCAAACCCGCCAAACCTTGAATAAAACCATCAATCCAAGCAACCCAAGCGAGCAAAAAGTGCTATTTGACTATTCGTCAGAAGACCGTTACAACGACCCGGGCGACCCTGAAACGAAACGCAATCAATACGGGCGTTCTGTTTTGGACATTAATAAAAAGAATGAAATCATCTTATTTGGCGCAGGTGCTTCGCCCGAAGGTGACCGCCCTTTTGCAGATATGATGAATTTAGACACAAAGGGGAAAAAGCGTATTTTCCATTCAGAAGCACCTTTTTTTGAACGTCCAATCGCCATGTTAGATGCAGAAAATGGAACGCTTTTAATCACGCGTGAAAAGCCAGATGAGAATCCTAATTATTACATACGCAATGTCAATACAAAGGAGTTGAAGCAAATAACAACTTTTTCTCACCCAAATCCACAGGTAAAAGGCATTACTAAACAGCTTTTGCGCTACAAACGCCCGGACGGGGTGGAATTGAATGCAACTCTTTATTTGCCTGCGGGTTACAAAAAAACAGACGGACCACTGCCAACCTTCTTGTGGGCTTATCCAGCAGAATATAAAGACAAGGAAAACGCAGGGCAAGTATCGGGCTCTACCTATCAATTCAACCGCATCAGTTACTGGGGCGCACCCGCTATGGCGACTATGGGTTATGCTGTTTTAGACAATGCCTCTATTCCAATTGTTGGCGAAGGGGATAAAGAACCGAACGATACTTATATTGAACAATTGGTCGCCAGTGCCAAAGCAGCTATCGACGAAGGTGTACGTTTGGGTGTTGTTGATGCGACACGTGTCGGTGTTGGTGGGCATTCCTATGGTGCGTTTATGACCGCTAACTTATTGACACACAGCAATTTATTCAAGGCAGGTATTGCGCGCAGTGGCGCATATAATCGTACGCTAACGCCTTTTGGTTTTCAAGCAGAACCGCGTTCTTATTGGCAAGCGCAAGACATTTATACGAAAATGTCGCCTTTCACGTATGCCGATAAAATGAAAACGCCTTTGTTATTGGTGCATGGTGAAGCAGATAATAATACAGGCACCTACCCAATTCAATCTGAACGCTATTATGCTGCTCTAAAAGGCATGGGTGCAACAGTGCGTTTGGTGATGTTGCCTTATGAAAGTCATGGTTATCAAGCCAAAGAATCACTGTTGCACATGCTCGCTGAAATGAATAATTGGATGGATAGGTATGTGAAAAATACGAAAAAGATGCCGTAAAGTCAGCGTTTTAACTTGCATCAAATTGAATTAAAAATAAAAAAAATTTCTACCTTTGAACTTTCTTTTGAAAAAACAGTTTAATAGACTGAATCAAAATTATTTATAAAAATTCTAAATTTAAATGAACATGGCAATCGAATTCACAGATAAAAACTTCAAACAAGAAGTGCTTGATAAAGGCGGTTTTACTGTCGTTGATTTTTGGGCTGAATGGTGTGGACCTTGTAAGCAAATCGGACCAATGGTCGAAGAATTGGCGAACGAATACAAAGGTGTTGTCAATATTGGCAAAATGGACGTTGATAATAACCCTGCAACGCCTGGTCAATACGGTGTTCGTGCTATCCCAACCATCATCTTTTTGAAAGATGGCGAATTAATTGATAAGCAAGTTGGTGCATCAACAAAACAAGCTTTGAAAGATAAAATTGAAAAATTGATGGCTGTTACAGCATAATGCCCCCCCTCAGTATTTTTAATGAGGAAGGCAAACCTGCAAGTTTTATAAACTTTGCAGGTTTTTTTTATGCAACTGTTTCACAAAAAAATCGTTGTTAGTTATGAGTTTGGGAGCAGATTTAGGAAATTTTATACGTTTCCCAAATCTGCTTTCAAACTCATAACTCATAACTCATAACTAATGACATGACGATATTTGATAATTACGAAGTAAAAGACCTGTCAAATCTTGAATTATTGGCAAAACAAGTTGTTGAGGGCTTTATTATTGGCTTGCACAAATCTCCTTTTCATGGTTTTTCCGTTGAATTTGCCGAACATCGCATTTACAACCCAGGCGAAAGCACCCGTAATATTGATTGGAAAGTATATGGTCGGACGGAGAAAATGTTTACAAAACGCTACGAAGAAGAAACCAATTTGAGGTGTCAGATTTTATTAGATATTTCAGGTTCGATGTATTTTCCAGATGCTATGAATCCCGCTAAAAACAAATTGGGCTTTGCAGCTTTGGCGGCAGCGACTTTGATGAATATGTTGATGAAACAACGGGATGCCTTCGGTTTGTCGGTTTTTGATTCGACTGTCCATGAACATACACGGGCGAAATCGTCCACAACGCATTATCGCTATTTGTTGAGTATTTTAGATAAATACTTGAAAGATGAAAAGTATTTGAACAAAAGAACAGAAGCAACAGCCGCTTTACACCAAATTGCAGACAGCATTCATCGTCGTTCATTGGTTTGCATTTTCAGTGATATGTTTGAAGATAATGATGACTTTGACAGCCTTTTTGCCGCTTTGCAACATCTAAAATACAATAAACACGAAGTGGTTTTGTTTCATGTGGTCGATAAATCAAAAGAATTGGATTTTGCATTTGAAAATCGTCCGACCATTTTTGTGGATATGGAATCGGGTGAAAAAATACGTTTACAACCACAACAAGTAAAAGAGTTTTATGTCGAACAAGTCGCTAAATTTACAGATGCTATGAAAGCTCGTTGTTTGCAATATAAAATTGACTTTGTGGCATGTGATATCAATGCAGGTTTCAAAGAAATTTTGCAAACCTATTTGGTTAAGCGGACGCGCATGAATGCTTAAATGTTTTATAAAATTATAAATTTACGCGCTCAAAAATGACACTCTTGCAAAAAAGTGTCATTTTTGCTTTACAAAACAACTTGTCATTGCGAGAAATGAAGTAATACAGGGTCATTTTCCAACAAAACTCAAAACGTTATGTCATTATTCAATCAACAACCAGGCGAACGTGTCATAGGCAGTGGTCGGCGCGTCGTTTTGTCTGTACTTATAATCGGGAGCATTCTTGCTGCAACCTATTTGTATCTGTTCAAATCAAATATTCCAAGCAATTTTAAGCCCGAATACGTCAAAATATCGACAAATTCGAGCTTTGAAGACCTTGTCAAACAGCTACTTACTGAGGGGGTCATTACCGACGAATCAGACTTTCGGCGATGGGCTAATTGGTTGGGGTATGAAACTGTTCGCTCAGGTCGATTCAGAATTGAACCAGGCTGGAGTAGTTATGAACTGGTCAAACACATACACAGTGGAGAACAATCGCCTGTTAAGGTCGTCCTCAACAACGAACGCACACCTGCACAAGTGGCGGGAAAGGTGGCTCGGTTCTTAGAACGCGACTCCGCGACTTTTCTTCAAATATTTAATGACACGCTGTTATTGGATTCCTTAGGAATCAATAAGGAAACGCTCATGTGTATTTTTCTACCCAACACTTACGAATTTTATTGGAATACCGAGCCACGTAAATTCCTTGAACGCATGGATAAGGAATACAAAAAATTTTGGAACGCTGACCGCACTGCAAGAGCCGCCGCCCAAGGTTTGACACCCGAACAAGCGATTATCATGGCTTCTATTGTGGACGGTGAGTCGACACGTAAAGATGAAATTCCCAAAGTGGCAGGTGCTTATCTCAATCGGTTGCATCAAAATATAAAATTAGACGCCGACCCAACGGTACAGTTCGCTATAATGGAAATCGAACATACACCGAGTTTTAGGCGTTTGTACAACCGTGACTATCAAGTAGAACATCCTTATAATACTTATATAAACAAAGGCTTGCCACCGGGTCCGGTATGTATGCCTGCACCAGCCAGCGTCGAAGCGGTTTTGAGTCCAGAACATCATAATTATATTTTTTTTGTTGCTAAACCTGACAATTCAGGCTATCATAATTATGCAGAAACGTATGAGCAACATTTAGTGAATGTCAAAATCTATCAAAATTGGTTGAACCAGCAGAATAAGTAATGGATAGTGGATAATGGATAATTTTTGGGTTGTTTTGAATGAAAATTCAAGGAATATGTGTATTTTGTATCCTTAATACAGAATTTTAATTTATTGTTTTACTATAAAAATGAAATGACATGTCAAAAAGAAAAACACGCAGTTATCATGGACCACAGACAACATTGAGACGAACTGCTCAAAAACCCAGTCATACACAACTCAAACGTGATGCAAAAGATGCCCAAAAGTTCTTTGTAGTGCTGACACTATTAACCGTACTTTTAGTCATTTTTTTATATTATATTTTTGTTGGAAGAGGGTAAAAGAATAGACGTGATTGACAAAACTTCCAAGTCAATAAATCATGTAAATCTGTAAAATCCAGTAATCATGTCTAATAAAGCCTATCCATTGACCGTTTAACCAAACTCTAATGTCGCTTATTAATGTCAAGTCGTTCTATGTTTAAAAAATTCAAATCGAACCGTTCACAATCTCTCATCACGCTTTTTTTGGTAGCCATTATTCTCATCGTTGTCAATATCATCGCCAATAATTTCAATTCGCATATTGACTTAACGGAAGAAGGTCGCTTTACGGTGACACAACCCACAAAACGGCTTTTGCAATCGGTCAAAGACCCTATTTTAGTGCGCGTTTTGCTTGATGGCAAATTTCCCGCAGGATTTAAACGGCTTCAAGCATCCACACGCGAAATGCTTGAAGATTTTCATAAACTCAATGATGTTATTGAATATAAATTTGAAGACCCCTCAGTAATTGGCAACCCCGAAGAAAAGAAAAAACGCTATGAGGAAATGGCAAAAGAAGGACTTGTCCCCATGCGTTTACGTGTTGTTGATGACAAAGAAAAGACCGAACAATATATTTTCCCTTACGCAATCCTCAACTATCATGGCAATGACGTAGTTGTCAAACTGTTAGAGAATGATGTGCCAGGTATGAATCCAGAAATGGCTTTGAACAATTCTATCGCTTTGTTGGAATATAAACTGTCAAATGCGATTCAAAAACTTATGGAAAACCACAAACCTTTTATTCTATTTTTGGAAGGACATGATGAATTGAAAAAAGAAGAAACAGCAGATTTAGAACAAACCCTCAATGCTTTTTATAGAACAGGACGCTTGAATTTGGACAGTATCACCATGATACCATTCAAAGATTCTTTTAATCGCGTCGATGTTTTAGTGATTGCCAAACCCAAAACAGCCTTTTCTGAAAAACAAAAATTCCAGATTGACCAATACATTATGCAAGGTGGCAAGGTCATTTGGTTGATTGACCGCCTCAATGCAGACCTCGCAGCCATGCAAAAATCGGGTGAAATGATACCCACAGATTATCCTTTAAACATTGAAGACCAATTATTTAAGTATGGTGCGCGTATTAATCCCAATATGGTTTTGGATTTGCGTTGCGCTAAAATTCCTTTGAAAGTGGGTGCCAGTGGCAATGCACCACAAATGGATATGTTTGATTGGTACTACTACCCTTTGGCTTCGCCGAATGACAAACATCCCGTGACGAAAAGCCTTGATTTGGTTTGGTTGCAATTCCCTTCGTCGATTGATACAATTCGGACAAAAACGGATGTTCAAAAAACGATATTATTGGCTTCTTCAAAAAACAGTCGGACGCAGTTTACACCAACCAAATTAAATTTTGAAATACTCCGATACCATGCTGAACCCGATAAATTCAACAAAGGTTTTCAACCGATGGCTGTTATGCTCGAAGGCACTTTTCAAAGCCTCTATGAAAACCGCGTCACAACGGAACAAACCGCCGTTTTGCAACAATTGGGTTTGGCATATACCCCCCTCAGTAAAAACACAAAAATGTTAGTGGTTGCAGATGGCGATATCGCTCGAAATGAATATGATTTTAAGCAAAACGCCATGTTGCCCTTAGGCTATAACCGTTTTGTCAACTACAAATTTGCCAACAAAGACTTTTTGCAAAACACCATTGAGTACATGCTCGACGACAAAGGCATCATAGCCGCCAGAAGCAAAGAAGTCAAACTGAGATTGATGGATAAAGAAACGGCTGATGACAACACCACAAGCATCAGATTGGTTAATATTATATTGCCAATGCTCTTGATTGGTCTTTTTGGTGTGCTGTTTATGTGGCGGCGGAAGAAACGGTTTGCGGTTTAAATTTGGCGAATCATTTCGATTCGTCTTACGTAATTAATTATCAAAAAATGTTTTATGAAATCGAAACATCAAACATGAAAAATCAATTTTTCTGCTTTTTGCTAATTTCTTTATTCAATTCAGTCAATCTATCTAGCCAATCCACAGAAAAGCCATTAAATAACAAATTTTTACTTGAATTTGGCATTGAATATGGTGGTGACGAAATACTTCAAGTTTTTTTTACTAATGGAGAAGACCAAAAAATGTTGGCGGGGCAAGGCTTATTTATTGGTTTTGGCGGTCAATTTGAGATTAAGTAGTTATTATAAAATAAACGAGTGTTTGCAAGGATAAACCCCGTATCTTTATTGGATGAATAATAATGTTTATATAATCGGAACAGAAACAG
>JAYTUQ010000231.1:0-23593 GCA_043744455.1 Saprospiraceae bacterium
TAATTATAAAAAACAAAATAATTCATGCAACAATTTTACCCCAATTCTCTTATATCATTTTGCCTTAAAACGTTCTGTTTATTTAAAATGTTTCTCTAAGTTAATAAGGGTACGCACTCAACCATTGCCAAAAGTTCTCTTGATGAATCACTTGTGTTGATTCGGGTTGATAGGTATCTATAAAAGCTTGTGGAAATTTGGATTTAGCCTCAGGATTCCATTTGAATTCAAAGACGTAAATTTTACCGTCTATTTCTTCTACATAATCAATTTCAGCCCCCATTTTATTGCGCCAAAAATAGGTGCGCCCATGAAATCCATGATAATGAAGTAGTTTTTTGCGCTCGGTCATCAAAAAATTTTCCCATAATGCGCCAATATCTGTTCTTGTTGCGATGGGTGCGAAATTGCCGAGTAAGGCATTTCTGATGCCATTGTCGTAAAAATAAATCTTTTTCTTGGTACTTATTTCATTGCGTTCGTTTTTACTGATTGTCCCCAATCGAAATACAACGAAGACTTGTTCTAACAAATAAATATAGTTATCAACGGTTTTGACATCTGCCGAAACCAAGGTTGCTAACTCATTGAGTGACACCTCATTGCCCACTTGCAAGGCTAAAGCTTTTAGGATTTTCTCTAATAATTGAGGTCTTTTTAGCCCGACCAATGATAAAACATCTTTGTATAAATAACTGCTGGCAATATTCGTCAAGATTTCTTTGGCATCAAGAATATGAGTAACAACTTCGGGATACATGCCATAGACCAAATATTGCGGTAGGAGTTGTAGAAATTGCGGAATGCCTTGATAATCCATGAGTTCGGCACTACTAATGGGGTACAAAAAATATTCCCATTTGCGACCCGTTAAAGCCTCTTGGGTTTTGTCAGCAATAGTGAGTGAAGACGAGCCAGTAATAATAAATTGAATACCCAATTCGGCATCAATGAGTTGTTTGCATATCAAACCCACTTGTTCAATCATTTGGGCTTCATCAAGAATGACTACTTTTTTTTTGCCAAAACTCTGTTTGAGAACTTCAATATTTTCAACTTTCCACAATGATTTTGTTACAGCACCATCGCCGTTGAAATACTCAAATTCTTCTTGCAAGTTATTAGCAAATGCTTTCGCCAAAGTCGTTTTCCCCACTTGGCGTGGACCGAATATGATGAGGGCTTTTTTATAATCTATGCGATTTTCTAATCTTTTTTGTAGTATTCTTTGTATCATAAATTTTTAATAATTTAATACAAATATAGTTTTTATTCCATAAAAAGTATATTTTTTAAAGATATTGTTCCATAAAAAGCATATAAAATAACTTTAATCACTGCATTAATGGGTATCAAACAGGCAACTGAATTATAAACTCCGAGCCGACCCCCTCAGTAAATCAACGCTCAAACAACTTATCCATCGTTATTTCACTGTCAATTTCCTCTAAATAATACTTATTTTGCAAAGCAGGATAAGTCGTGAGTAAAGTTGTAAAGACTGCCTTTTTTGTTTCAGTCGCTTGTTTGAAAACGGTTTTTCTAAGCCTTAGCCGAGCCGAATAATCATTGTTGAGAGCGTAGTTTTCCTTTGTGAATTTTGCTTCACACAAATGAATGATTTGGTCTGCCCTATCCATCACCATGTCTATTTGTGCCCCCGGCAGCACATCATCGCCTTTAAATTTCCACGAACTGTGTTTTGTATAAACACCGCTGATGCCCAAAGCTGATTTTATTTGGGGAATGTGCATCATGCAGATATTCTCAAAAGCATAGCCACTCCAAGCCGTATAGCTGCTTTGTTTCGACAATTGCTCCCATATTTTAATGCCCGCCCCTTTGTTGTGCTTAATAAATTTAAGATAAAACAAGGAATACAAATCCGTCAATTTATAGATAGAATCTTTCTTTTTATTCAAAAATGGGGTAAAAATGCTTATAAAATCACACTCTACTAATTCTTCCAAAGTCTTTGTCAAGGCGGCTTCGTTTATTTTAGAGTCGTTGGCGATTTCGGTTCGGGACATCCCTTGCGGGCGAGCAGCCAAAGTTTCAATAATAGCAATATGATACTTGGCATTCCTAAAAAGTGCGTAATATAACTGACTGTATTCCTCTCGTAACAGTCCTTGTGGTGAAAAACAAATATCGTCTATCAACTGTACAGCACTTTTTCCTTTTTCTATTTCTTTGAGGTAAAACGGAATACCACCCATAACCATATACAACTCGAGTATTTGGTATTGGGGTAGATTTACACCTAAGTTTTGAATGAACAAAGCGGTTTCATACAAGTTGAAAGGCATTAATTTTATCCGATGTGTGATGCGGTTGTACAGACCCCCTCTGGCATTTATCAGATTTTTTCTTATCCATGACGAAGCCGAGCCACAGGCAATCAGCAACATATTGTCCATCTTTGAAACATGTTGATTCCAAAAGAATTCAAGAGCTGAAATAAAATCGGATTTGGGCGTGTCTAACCAAGGCATTTCATCTAAAAAAACAACCTGCTTTGAGGTATTTTGTGGCAACTCGAGCAGATATTTTGCCAAATAATCAAAAGCCTGATGCCACGATTGCGGGGTTTGTGTCTCTTTACGTCCGCCAGTTCGAGATAGGTATTCGCTGAAAAAATTGTGCAACTGTTGTTCTTTCGCCCCTTCTTTTGTACCTGAAAGGTCAAAAACGATATTATCTTTTAAATGCTGGCGAACAAGAAAGGTTTTGCCTACGCGTCTTCTCCCATAAAGTGCTAAAAATTCTGCTTGGTTCGATTATTGATTTTATTTTTAAAGAAACCTTACTGATTCAGTACCATTTCTTTGAAAATTTATCAACTGCTAAATCCAATTGGTAATTTCACGACAAAAACTGTTCCTTCGTTTTCCTTCGTTTCCACCTCCAAAGTGCCGCCATGCCCTTTTGTCACAATATCATAAGCCAAAGACAAGCCTAAACCTGTCCCTTCACCCGTCGGTTTAGTTGTAAAAAAAGGTTGAAATATTTTTTGTTTGATATTATCTGGAATACCATTGCCATTATCTTTAACCCGTATTTCAAGAAGCCCCCCAACCCCCAAAGGGGGAGTTACAAGACGTGTACTTACGGTCACGGTCGGGATGTACTCCCCCTTTGGGGGCAGGGGGGCTTTTTGGCGCTGATGAACGGCATAAAAAGCATTATTAATCAAATTCAACAAAACGCGCCCAATATCTTGCGGAATAATCTCAATTTTACTGAGGGGGTCTTGAAACTCCGTTTTATAATCCGCATTAAATGACTTGTCTTTTGCTCTCATGCCATGATAACTTAATCGCAAATATTCATCTGCCAACTTATTAATATCCGTCAATTCCATTTCGCCTGTACTCGCTCTTGAATGTTCAAGCATCCCTTTCACAATGCTACTTGCCCGCTTGCCGTGGTGGTTTATTTTCTCTTGATTTTGGGTTAAATCATCGAATAATTCGCCAATATAATCCTTGTCCTGTGCTGGTTTGTCTATTTCTTCTTTTAAATCTTTTACTAAGTCCACACTCAATTCAGAGAAATTATTGACAAAATTTAAAGGGTTTTGAATTTCATGGGCGATGCCTGCGGTGAGTTCACCGAGGCTTGCGAGTTTTTCGGATTGGATAAGTTGGGCTTGGGTGGCTTTGAGTTTTGATAAAGTCGCTTCGATTTCTTCATTCTTCTCGTGAAGTAAATTTTTCGCTTTCTTTTCCTTTTCATTGTTGCGATAAAGAAATAACGCAAGAATAAGGAGCAATGCCAAACCCGCCAATAGTGCATACTGTTTCAGTTGATTTTGATACGTTATTTTAGTTGTTTCAATCTCTTTTTGACGGGCTTCCTCTTGGGCTATCATAGCTTGTAAGGCTTGCATATTGCCAGCACCGAACAAACTATCTTTGGTTGTTGTGGCTAATTTATAGTAATGAAAGGCTTCTTTGGTGTCTTTATTGTCATATAATTGCGATAAAAGTGTACTGGCTTCAAAAATGCCTTTTTTAAAAGAAATAAGTTGTGCCGTTTCAAGGCTGCGTTTGGCATAATAGATACTGGAATCGGTTTTGTTTTCCTTTTTATATAATTTGGCAGCGTCAATAAATGTAAGGGCTGCTTGATACTGATTGTTGTTTTTACTGGCGTATATTATTCCTTTACGATAGTAATCCAAAGCCAATGAATCATTGCCTAATTTGGCATAAATATTTCCAAAAACTCTATGAGAAGATGACCGCACAGAACGAACATTTATACGCTCTTTATCAGCCAGTTGGATATAGAATAAAGCAGAATCCAATTGGTTCATTTGTTCAAAAATATTAGCAAGATTCTCTTTTGCATATATTTTACTATCCTCGTGAATGACAAGGTCGTTTTCTAATTGAGCATAATATAAGGCTTTGGGGTAATCTTTTAAGGTAGTATAAATTCTGCCAATAAAAACAATGGGACCGATTTTATCGATACCCAATTTACTGTCCTCCGCCAGTTTTAAGGCTTGGAACTCTATTTCTAACGCCTTCGGCAGATTGCCTAAATCATGAAATACAGCACCTTTAACGGCAGTAGCCCAAATCTCCATAAAAGTAAATTTGTTTTGCTTTGCCAAAGAGATGGCTTGTTCTGCATAAAATAACGCCGAATCTTGATTTGTGGAGCGATATACATTACCTATTTCAGTCATAAGGGAAATGCGACTTGAATCATTTTTTGCTGCGGATAGTTGATTTTTCAATCGCATAAAGTCTCTATTGCTTTGCGAAAAGCCAATATTTCCTATTAAAATGAGGAGAAGTGTTGCTAATAAAGTCTTCATCATCCATTGGTTAAAAGGTAAAGTAATAATAAACTCTGAACCGACCCCCTCAGTATTTCACCCAAAATATGAGAAAAATAGCTCTTTAAAATGGCTTTTTCTAAAAACAAGCCTATTTTTGTATAAGTTTTAAAAAATCATAACAGCGATGCGTGAATTAACAGTCAAAGTTTCAGATAATCAATTTGATTTATTGGTTAATTTTCTTAGAACATTGCCCTATGTTCAACTGCCTGCCTCATTGAAAAAAAAGGATAAAGAACAGGTAGATGAAAAAGAACCGTTGACGGATAATCTCAACTCAAAAAAAACGCCTTTTGACCTTAGTGCTTTGGGTGAAATGGACAATACACCGTTTAATATAGATGATATTAAGAATAATTACAGCATCAAATGGGAAAACTTCCATGAAATAATTGAATTATTTAAAGATGTTCCATTAGAAAATTATATCGAGCAACATACCGAACTATACACCGATTAATCCTTTACGATGGTTTACATTTTAGATACTAATATTCTAATTTATCTTATTCGAGAAAACCCTATTGTCAAAGCCGAATTGTCTAACTTGGGTATTTTTGAACCCGAAAATACTGTTTCCATATCAATCGCCTCTTATGGCGAAATCCTGTCTTTTGCACTACAAAATAATTGGGGTAACCGTAAAAAAGAGACTCTCGAAAACTTGATTGTAAACTTACGCCCAATCCCTATCATTAAACGGGAATTATTAGATGCCTATGCTGAAATTGATACTTACAGCAAAGGAAAATTGGCAGAACGACCACTTTCTGTTGGGCTAACCGCTCGAAAAATGGGTAAAAATGATTTGTGGATTGCTGCTACATCCTATCTTACGCAAGCTACTTTGCTTACAAATGATAACGATTTTGACCATTTGAACGGTGTTTATTTTACTGTTATCAAGTTATCAACTCAATAAGACTATTGAGTTGATAACTTGATAACAAAAGTAGTTCCTTTACCTTCTACACTTTCTACTTCCAAAGTTCCGCCATGCCCTTTTGTCACAATATCATATGCCAAAGACAAACCTAAGCCTGTGCCTTCACCCGTCGGTTTTGTCGTAAAAAACGGTTGAAAAACTTTGGATTTTACACTGTCAGGCATACCTATTCCATTGTCTTTTACTTTTATTTCAATAACATTATCTTTATAAGCGGTTGAAACTGAAACCATTGGTTGATACCCCCCCTTGATGCTTTCAGCTTCATCACGCAGAGCGCGACTCGCGCCATCACGCTCTGCGTGACTGGGCGTGACAGTATTTTGCTTCATTTTTTCATTGACGGCATAAAAAGCATTATTAATCAAATTCAATAAAACCCGCCCGATGTCTTGTGGAATGACTTCTATTTTAGGTAAGTTTTCATCAAAATCTGTTTTAAAATCGGCATTAAAAGTTTTGTCTTTTGCTCTTAAACCATGATAGGAAAGCCGTAAATATTCATCCGCTAATTTATTAATATCTGTCAATTCTCTTTCGCCTGTACTGGTGCGCGAGTGTTCGAGCATTCCTTTCACGATGCTGCTTGCCCGTTTGCCATGATGATTTATTTTCTCTTGGTTTTGAGTTAAATCCGTCAAAAGTTCTTCGATATAACCTTTGTCAACGTCCATTTTGTTCATTTCTTCTTTCAAATCTTCGGCAATGCCGACACTCAGTTCGGAGAAATTATTGACAAAATTCAACGGATTTTGAATTTCGTGCGCAATACCAGCCGTCAATTCGCCCAAAGAAGCCAATTTTTCTTTCTGAACCAAATGATTTTGCGTAATTTTAAGTTCTGCAAGGGCGCGTTCTGCTTTTTGGCGTTGAATTTTTATTTCCTCATTTTCGGCAAGCAATTGTTCTCCTTTTAATCTTTCAATTTCTTCTTTGTTCTTCACATCCTGCATTTCATTAATTTTTATCCCTATACCTAATGAAAATAATGCGACTTCACCCGCAATACACACTTGAAGTATGGTAAGAATACTCAGACCAAAGACAACAGATGGTATCACATTGGTCAGTGAAAATAGGAAAAGCATGAGACCTGTAAAATAAACTATCATGGCAATAAAGAAAAAAGTACCCGGTATATGCCTTTTTAAAAGCATTAAAAAACTTATTCCGAAAACAGTCGGAAATGCACAAAAAGCTGCGAAGAAGTTGCATAGCACCGAAATATTCGTCAACGCCATGAGGCTTGTTACAAAACCCACTAAAAGCAGGGCAATCAAAATATTCAAAAACTTATGAATTCTGGGGAAATACTTTTGAGTTTCCAAGATACCTTGTGCTACAAGAATATAAAAAATGGATATAAAAGAGCCAATATTAGATAAAGGTGCTTGATTAACGTCCATGTGTCCATACAAAGGATAGGCGAATTGCGGGATGAGTCCCATACCAAAAAATATTTGGCAAAGCACATAACCCGAATAGTAAAAATAGGTTTTCAAATGGGTAGTAGCAAAGAGCAATAAATTGAAAATAAACATAATGCCCATTGCACCGAGAAACAAAAAGGTCAGATTGCCCACTTGCTCATAATTATCGTGAAAATATATTTCATTTGCCACTATCAGCGGTACCACTTGCTGGGGTGTAGTAGGCGCATCTTTATTAATAGCTTTTAGATAAAGCGTTACTTTTTTATCTTTTCCAATATAAAATTTAAAAAAAGATAAGCCATTTATCATCACCGATTTTTCTTCAGTCGGCACTTTTTGACCATTAATGAGAGGACCTATCGTGCTTGTATCCGTTTTTATCCATAAAGTCAAGTACTCAAATCGAGTTGTACCAACAAACAGTGTTTGATTCTTTTCAGTATTGTTTTTTGCCTCTATTTTCAGCCAATTCATGGTTTCTTTACCTGTAATATATTGAATATCAAAAGGCTTAAATTGGCTATCCAATTGCCCGCTAAGGATTTTTTCTTGGTTAACATCCGCCTCCGATTGCATAGGCAAAATGGTGCAATTTTGTTCCATAAATTGGTGATTCCAATTCTTGTCAATGCGCACTTGGGCGTGGCTGATGCTTTCAAAACTCAATAGCCACACGATAGCAATAATTTGATAAATACGTTTCATTTTACTACAATTTTACTTGAAAATACTGAGGGGGGTACTTTACCACGGCACATACAAAGGAATATCATTATTCCCCGACACCGCACGTGCTGCCAAAATACCAGAAATAGTAGCCCCTTCTACAAAGCCAATGTTCATCCCGTTTTGAATCCAATCGCCTGTAAGATACACATTTTTAAAGCCCGTTTCATTCGTCCTCAACCGATGTTTTGAAGAGTTTTTTAAAGCAAAAACATAGCGTTCGGTCGCATCAATATTAGCGCGATAGTATTGATATTTTAAGCGGTCGGAACCGACGCTTCCTGTTGGGTCAAAAAGGATATTCCAATCAAAATTACCTTGTGTATCAAAAGCTTTGGGTAAAATAAACCTCAAATCGCGGGTTATATATTTTACCATATTATCCAACACTTCATCGTGCTGATTATCGGGGAAATAGGTCGCATGATGCGGCGGAATGGCTTCCGAATCAATTAATGCCCCGCAGACATAGAACAAATATTTGGGTTGTTCTTTAAAGGCACTCCAATCTTCACGCTCTAAAATTTGATTCATACAAGCAAAAGTATCCATTGGTTCGACATAACAAGACAAGATTTGTTGCGGGTCAGCACCCAATTCTTCGGGTGTTTTAGTGAGCCAAATTTGGAAAGCCTGTGTTTGTACCGAGCCTACTTTATCCAACATAGCAGCCCAATCAGGGTTTACCTTTATCAATTCTGTACAAAATTGTGGAATCGCCGGTAGCGATGCGCCAATGATAATATCATCAAAGTCTTCGCCGCGTTTTTTCACAACCTTTGTACCTTTCCAACCCGACCAATCGCTGTTGATTCTGATTTTATTCTCTTTTATCTCTTTCACTTGTTCGGGGTTAAGTTGTTCATACAGCGGCTCGGAGGGCCAGCAATCAAGCCCTTTGACATGTACGAACGGTTGATAGGCTCTAACACCTTCCGCCAAATCAACTAAGCGTTCCAATTCCAATTCATCTACCTGCGTTTTATCATCAGACAAAACAAGATTTTTAGCTTTATGAAAAAACTTAAAATGCACATTGTCGGGAAATTTGCGTTTTAAATATTGATATATAGGGGTAAAAACAGTATCGCCCATGCCCGCTTGCATCCGCCACATCACAGCCTCTTTGCACGTAAAAGCCAAACGGAAAAAGATATTCAGCGCAGTTCCCGCTTCAACATTCGGCGTAGAAACAGCCCCTCTAAAAAAAGCAAACGGACCATCGTACATACTTTTCACTGCCGGCACATTAAAAATAAGATGCTTGTCTGCGCCATGAAAAATCAGCCATTCTTGAAAATCAAAATGATTGATTTTTGTAAAATCCATTGCAAATTTGCCGTCTTTTACCGTCAAAACCCCATCTTCTACTACGCCTTTTAAAACTGTCATACCAAAATCAAGCAAGCACCAAACCCGCAATAAATTAGGAAATTTGGAAATTAAATGCCCAATCGTATCCCACAACCATTTTTTTGTATCGTTAATATAAGCACTATGCGTACCTCTATGCTCTTCAGCATGATGCTTGGGGTCTTTATAAAATTCAGCCATTGCGCGCAATTTGCGTTCAAACGGATGCTCTATCAAATGCACCAATTTTTCTTCAAAAGCAGTGAGATATTGTTCGTGTGTTGGGTGTTTGGGTGATTTACTCTTTTTTTGAAAAGGCTTTGTAAAAATACCCAAACAACCCGATGCCAAATGATGAATAATAGAATTAAATTCATCTGCCATATAGCGAATACCCACTTCGATAAAATGCTCTATGGGATTGTCAAATTGACCATCACCCACTTTACCGGGTAAGGGCGGAAATCCAACCTTCCAATTTGTCCATTGGTCGTTAATCTGTTGGGCAAAATCCATAGAGGGTTGCCCTTTAAACGCCGCCTCGAAGGTAGCTAAGGGTGCTGAGTTCGGTCTATCCAATTTTTTATACACATCGCGCATCATATGAAAGCCGTTTTCATAAAAGCCAAACCAAAAATGGATGCCGTGTTCTTCCACCCGAAACCCTTTATCTCTATTGACACCACTTGCCCCTTTGCCACCCAAACTCCATGTTTGTTGATACAGCGTAATGTCGTACAAATCCTTAGCATTGGGTTGACTCATCAAATGATAGATGGCTGACATAGAACCTAAGCCCCCGCCTATTACTGCTATTTTCTTTTTCATGCCAATTCAGGTTTATAGTTTTTAAAAAGATAAACATAGGTGATGTCCATGATAAAAACCATGACGCACATCGTTTGTAAAAAGTAGTTTTCAGGATAATGCAAAAAACAAACAACGGAGATACTACCCGTTCCGAGAAATTTCGTCCACGCCACACGATAGCGGAAACCATATTCTCTTAGTTGCGGATAGTTGAGTAATTGATATATATAAGTGCCTGAAATAACAAGATTTATGAAAAAAGCAGATACCAAACCGATACCGTCATCTTCTGCCAGAGTCCGCATAAAATAGGTGATACAACCCGAACCAATCAAAATAAACAAGTAAATAGGAATATAATTATCCCGTATCCAAGCATTTGTCACCAATTTTCGACCATAGCGCAGCACGTTGTAATTGATAAAACAATCCATCAAAAACCAGACAATACAGCCGATTTGGAAGATAGAGCCAAAGTCGTTTTTGAGTAAAAAACCCCAGCAAAATTCCCAAGAGATGTCCATAGCACACACAATTACAGGTATTTCTACAATTTTAAATTTGTGAATGCCCCACAAAATTTCTCTATAAGCCATCGCCCAAAAAATAAAACCCCAAGCCAAAAAAAAGACTTGAATGGGCGGGTATAATGTCCTATTGATGCCAAAAAATTCGTAATATAGTTCGATTAATTTTTCCATTTGCTTTTCGTTTTTTAATGAAATGTAAAGAGTTGGATTTTGAATTTTAGCTTGAAAAACTACTCAAAACTCGTAACTCAAAACTCGAAAAATACTGAGGGTACATTTTCTCAATCCGCACGCCACAAAACAGTTCCCGTATCAAATTTCAAATTGGCATGTACCCAAAAAGGATGTGAAACAGTCATCTTATTCGCAATACCCAAATCTGAACAAATAGGGAAAGAATCTAAATCATTGAATGTTACTGTATATTCACTGCCCAAAAGCCAACCACCGAGAAAGTTTTCTGTAAAACCATTGCCCTGCGTTATGGCTTGATAACAGGCTTGTGCCGGATTGACAATATCTCTGAATTGTTTTAAAAAAATCAAAGGCAGCTTTTTCTCTGCCATATCTTCCAATTCGTGAATAGCGAAAGGCAACCCCCATTCTATTTTTTGAGAAGCCGTTGGCGCGGCAAGGTGTTGTTTGATATGCGCCCAAGCCTCATTATGGCTTTGCCATTGCCCACTTGGAATAATCCCATTTGTTTTTTTGATATTTACAAAGGGGTGAAATTTGCCATATTCAGGATTGGCTTCATTAAATTGCTTAAAACCATAGACTTCTACATTAAAATTATCCGCATTATGTGGCACTTCGGGCATATCAATACGCCCCATTGATTTGGGATAACCCAATTCTTCTCGCCCAATAGAAATGTTATAAGGCTGGTCAACGGCAATATAAGGGATAAAAAAAGCGAGCCTTTCCGCTTTCCAACCATTACGACCATCGGCTGAACACTCTACAATAGGCATAAAAAATTGAACGCCTTTTTCAGCCAAATACCCATATTTTTTATAATTGGGGTCGAGTGTATAACCTTTTCTGATGTCTGATACAACCATCATGAGCATATCGGACAGTGGAAAATAACGTATTTGCTGATTCAAAGGCGAAAAATTCAGGCGTTGATTGACAACATTGAGCATATTGCTGTACGTTCCACGTATTGGAAAACAATACAGCCAAGTATCATCCGCCCGACCCGGAATGGGAATGATATAATCATTGGCATAGTCAATATAATTAGGATTGTGAATGGAAGGTGCTGAAATGACAGGTGCACTAAATAAAGATTTTAGCCATTGAAAAAAACGTCTCATTTGCATTTAGTTTAAAATTGTGTAGTAAAAAGGCTCATCCTAAAAACACTTTAAGGTATGGACAATTCTAACAATAAAAAAAGAAATTTACCTATTTTTCTGACAATTAGCGTATAAATTTTATGATATAGGTAAATTTAATATAAACGTAGAGCCTACCCCCTCAATAGTTTCCACCTCCAAACTCCCCCCATGCCCCTTCGTCACAATATCATAAGCCAACGACAAGCCCAGACCCGTGCCTTCGCCTGTAGGTTTTGTAGTGAAAAAAGGTTGGAAGACTTTGGCTTTGACAGCTTCGGGCATACCGTTGCCGTTGTCGGTTACTTTTATTTCTATTGAATTGTCTTTTTTCAAAGTTGATACTAAAACACTTGGTTGATACCCCCCCTCAGTATTTTGCTTGCTTTTTTCATTGACGGCATAAAAAGCATTATTAATCAAATTCAATAAAACACGCCCAATATCTTGCGGAACGACTTCGATTTTAGGCAAGTTCCCCTCAAAATCCGTTTTATAATCGGCATTAAAAATTTTGTCTTTTGCTCTCATGCCATGAAAAGAAAGGCGTAAATATTCATCAGCCAACTTATTAATATCCGTCAATGCTCTTTCGCCTGTACTTGCCCTTGAATGTTCGAGCATCCCTTTCACAATGCTGCTCGCCCTTTTGCCGTGGTGGTTGATTTTCTCTTGATTGCTGTTTAAATCCGATAATATTTCACCGACATATTCCTTATCTTTTTCAGGAATATCAAACTTTTCAACTTCTTCTTTCAGTTCGTTGGCTAACTCTACACTCAATTCCGAGAAGTTATTGACAAAATTCAAAGGGTTTTGTATTTCATGGGCGATGCCTGCGGTGAGTTCACCGAGGGAGGCGAGTTTTTCGGATTGGATGAGTTGAGCTTGGGTAGATTTTAATTCTGTTAGGGATTTATTCAATTCTGCCGTTCTTTCAGTCACTTGTTTCTCCAAAGTTTCATTTTGGGTACTTAGGATTTGCTGTTTTTCTTCTGAAAGTTTTTGGTTTTCTTCTAATTCAGCTTCCAAATTGCTATTGATTCGGGCAAAATCTTTTCCAAGTAACCAAGATATACAAATAGGGATACTTAAAGTGCCTATTAATTCTAATATTAAAATGAGTGTTGAATTATGAAATATTCCTTTAATCAAAGACTCATACCATCGAGGCATTATACATATTAGAGAAATAATCATACCCCATAAGAGCATTTGAGAATAGCGTTTTTTATCAAAAATACTTTTGACAATAATGTAAATAATAGCCAATGTATTTATAAAAAAGGTATAGGCTTCCGATATTGGAATACCTTTTTCGTAGTTTAAGTAACCGATTAATACTAAAATGATGTTTACGATTGTTGCCGACCAAAAAACTATATCTTTCTTAGATTGAAAAATAGAATAAACCGCTATTAATAGAAAAATATAACCAATAGTAAGGGAAGGAACACGAAGAAGCCCTGCATACATTAACCATTCGAGATTAGTAATGGGTAATGATAATATCAGTAAACCCCAGATTAATTGGTGGATGCAAAAACTCAAACACATGCCTGAAAAGTAGGCATGTGTTTTTTGTGAAGGATAATAAAAAAAGAAAACAAAATGTATAATGAAAAGTACAAAAAAACTACTTACCTTAGAAAAAGCATATGCAGCAAATTGCATATCTCTTGAAGTTCTATTACCCAAAACATCAACCGGAAAAACCGTTGTATTAAAACAATGGTTTTGAAACCCTGCAAATCTATTATATGGTAAGCCTTTTTGAAAAGCGAATTTTACAGCAATAACAACTATATCTCTTGTTTTTTCAAAATTTAGATGTCGCGATACACAAATTTTGCTATCGTTTTTAAGCCATCTATAGTACCATAATGCCCTATTTCTTTTCCATTTATATAAACTTGTGAAGCTAAAGCTTGATGAATATGGAGTGCCATTTGCATTGGCAATATTGAACTATCAATTTTAATTCTCAATCTCATCCACTTTACTTTTCCATCTTGAATTTGTGTCAAATCCATAACATCTTGCGTAGGATCAATGTTCCCCCAAGCCGAATCATCAAAATCGGGATTATCCCCTGCATAAAATTTCCAGCCTTTGTCCAACAGCACCCCCTCAGTAGGCAGGCTGCCCATTTGGAAAATATCAGTTTTTTGGGCAAAAAGATTAAAAGCAATAAAGGTCAAAAACAGAGTTAAATATTTCATCATCCATTGGTTTTAAAAAGTAAAGTAATAATAAACGCCGACCCGACCCCCTCAGTAAAATCTTGTTAATCGAAAAAGAATCAGTCTTTTGTGCATGGGAAGGTAAAAAGAAAAGCCCAAAAATCAGGGTTGAAAATATTATTAGTTTTGTATTTTAAAATTTTAAAATAAACCTCAATCAACTCAATAATGCCGCCTCTCGCCACGCATATACTGCCAAAGGAAAAGCAGGATACGCCTCCGTAAATTTTTTATATTTACTCAAACTAAACGCTGCCACTTGAAATTTTACCTCAATAGCGTGTCCACCAAAAGCGGTTTCTTCTATCACAAAATCTACTTCGTTGCCATCGGCAGTACGCCAAAACTTGATTTGGTCTTTGGCATATTGGTCTCTCAAATGTCTAAAAACATAATTTTCAAGCAATTCGCTTTTGTCGGCACGTTGTTGTAAGGGGGCAAAATAATTGACGAGGGCATTGCGCAAGCCCAAATCATTGAAATATAATTTGGGCATTTTGGTCAATTCTTTTTTGATATTTTGATAAAAAGGTTTGACCAAACTGATATGAAAACTTTTTTGTAAAACATATAAATAATGCTCCGTCATAGGGTGTGTTAAGCGCAAAGAATTGGCTAACGAATGGGTATTTAACAAATTACCCGTTTGCCCTGCCAGTAAAATAAAGAGATTATAAAATTTAATGTCATCGGTAATCCCTGCTTCCAGAATATCACGTTTCACAAAAGCGTCTCTGATTTCGTAAAGCCGTTCTATTTTATCTTGTATTTTATTTTCCAAAACAACAGCAGGATAACCGCCATAGGTCATATATTCCTCCAACTGTACCCACAATTGTTCTTCAAAAACGGATTGTTGAATACTTTTTTGTCGCAGCAATTGCAATTCGGTCAGCAATTTTGATTGGTTTTTAAATTCCAAAAATTCGGCGAAATCAAGTGTCAGCAATTCAAATATTTTCTTTCGCCCAGCTAATGAATCCTTGAATTTTTTATCAATATAAAATGCACTGCTGCCTGTGGCGATGATTTTGAGGCGGTCGGCGTGTTCATCGTATAGTAATTTTAAAAAATGTGTCGGATCATCTAAATATTGCACTTCATCAATCAGAATAATCGTTTTTTTATCCGTGTTTCCCACCACATATTTCAACACGCTTTCAGGATTTTGATTGAGTTCAAGCAATATATTCTTGCGTTCAAGGTTTAGCAAGACGCAATTTGCGCCTTCTGAAGTCAATTTATCGGCAATTTGTTTCAATAAGGTAGATTTACCTGTCTGCCTTGCGCCTATCAATATCGTAAACTCACGCTTAGAAACATGAGCATATATGTCTTGAAATATTTTTCTGTAAATCATAAAAATTCGATATTTTTAATTAAAAAACAAAAATAATCGGTTATTATTAATTTATAAAGAAATTTTTAAAATAAATTCTGACCCGACCCCCTCAGTACTTTCTACTTCCAATGTACCCCCATGCCCTTTAGTCACAATATCATACGCCAGTGAAAGCCCTAAACCTGTTCCTTGCCCTGTTGGTTTTGTGGTGAAAAAAGGTTGAAAAACTTTGGCTCTTACACTTTCGGACATGCCTACGCCATTGTCTTTGACTTTTATAATTATAGTCCCCCCCGCCCCCAAAGGGGGTGCTGTGTAATGTGTGCTCACCAATACTGAGGGGGTATGATTGGGCTCTTGTAAATGCCTTTGATGAACGGCATAAAAAGCATTATTAATCAAATTCAATAAAACACGCCCTAAATCCTGTGGAATGACTTCAATTTTAGGCATATTTTCATCCAAATCCGTTTGATAATCCGAATTGAAATTTTTATCTTTTGCTCTCATACCATGATAACTCAATCGCAAATATTCATCCGCCAACGCATTTATATCCGTCAAAGCCCTTTCGCCCGTACTCGTGCGGGAATGTTCCAACATACCTTTTACAATACTGCTTGCTCGTTTGCCATGATGGTTTATTTTCTCTTGGTTACTGCTTAAATCGTCAAATAATTCTCCTATGTACTCTTTGTCTTGTTCGGGTTTGTTTATTTCTTCTTTTAAATCTTTCACCAAATCCACACTCAATTCCGAGAAGTTATTGACAAAATTCAAAGGGTTTTGGATTTCGTGGGCGATACCTGCGGTGAGTTCGCCCAAAGAAGCGAGTTTTTCAGATTGGATGAGTTGGGTTTGGGCTGCTTTCAAAATAGTAAGTGCATTTTCGGCTCGTTTTTTCTCTGTTTGAATTTGAATTAAATCAAGTCTGGCTTGCTCCCCTTGCTCTTCTGCTTTTTGCAAATCGAGGAAGCGGGTGTAGGTTTGTTCAAATACTTTGGCAAAGCGCTTGAGTATATCCGAATCAGGGTAAGGTTCAAGCGTAATAATTAACAAGTACCCCTGTTTGAAATAGGCGGCATTCCATTGCTGCCATTCGGGGAACGAAAGGCCTTCATCTATGATTTTTTGAAAAAACTGCCTGACCTCCGGAAGAGAAATCATGTAGTCATAATGGCTTTTCAAAACATTACCGGAACCCTCCACTGCCAGAAAATCCTTACCGTCTTTCCATCCTTGAAACATCTGTTTATGCGCCGGGTCAGTGGTATTTGGAACAGATACCGGAGGGAATACCCCATTCTCATTGGCAAACCAAAAAGAATCTAAATCGCTATCCTTTTCACATAATCCAAATCCAGATCCCCATAGATTTCCGCCCAAGGTTCTTATCTGTTGGAGTAGTACAAAGGCTACATCCGCAAGTTCCTCAGATGTTTGCATGCCCATGGTTCGGCTTCTTACGCGTTCGAGCGAGACTTCTATCTGTGCTTCTCGTGCCTGTGCTTCCGCTTTTTGGAGGTCAAGGAAACGGGTATAAGTTTGTTCAAATACTTTCCCGAATCGTATGAAAATGTCATAGGCTTCTGGTACTGGTTCGTAAGTGATAAACATGAGATAACCTTGATGGAAAAAGGCACAGTGAATAATTTGAAAGGCTGGGACAGAAGTGCCAGTTTGTGACATCTGTTCCATAATTGTTTGGAAGGTTGGAATAGAAGACATGTAACGGTAATGCTTCTCTAACACATCGCCACTTTGTTCTTTTACAAATAGCAAATGCCCTTGTTGTGTAGCTTCATGAATCTGAAGAAAAACATCTTCTGAACTCGACGTTTTAAAAGGCGGCTGAAGCCGGTTTTCCCCGGCCATCCATGCAGTAGCGGCTTTCCTGTCTTCATCCCAAATATTAAATCCACAGCCAAATACCGCCACCCCTAACGCCTTTACATTGTTAAACAATAGCAATGCGGTTTCCTGCAAATCGTTGCTGTGTTGCATCGCCATCGTTCTTGCCCGCACTCTTTCCAAAGCCGCTTCAATTTCTAAATCTCGATTTTTATCTTCCAATTCTGTTTGGGCAATTTTAAGCGCCACATTTGACTTTTCTAATTGAGCATTGGCAACCTTTTTAATCTGATTATTTCTAAAGAAAAACAAAGCGGATATAAGCAAAAGACCCGCTAAACCCATTAAAGAATATTGTATTGTTTTACTTCTAAATGCCTTTGCTTGACCGATTTGCTCGAATCGTTGCCTCTGTTCATTCAGCCTAATGTCTTCGAGTTCTTTCATTTTATTGGCATTAAACAAGGTATCTTTTGTATCTACATACAGTTTCAGATATTTATTACTCTGCAAAGGGTCAGTTTTGGCATAATGGCGCGCTAATATTTGACTGCTTTCAAGAATAGTACGTGGGTCATATCTTGTTTGTGCAACATCTAAAGCTAATTTTGCATAATGTATGGCGGAATCTGCTCTATTTTGTTCATCATAAACCCATGCAATGCCCAATAAATTAGGCGCTCCTAAGCGATAATAGTGCAAGGCTTCGTCATATTGTTTCTTTTTTCGAGCTATATTGCCAAAAAGCAAATATGTATTCCCTTCTAAATCAGCGTGGTGATATTTTTTGACATATTCTTGTAAAATATCAGCATAGTATTGGGCCGAATCCAATTGATTATCCCACTCATAAGACAAACCCAACTGCATATAAGTGGGCCACCTATCCATTTCATTTAAGTTCTGAAAAGTGGGGTGGTTTAATGCCCGCAATGCCCACATACGAGCCACTTTAAAATCATTTTTAGCACTATAATTGATAAATTTAAAATTTAAAAGATAGACCGCCCAATGCGTATTTTCATTTTTTGTCAATGGAAAAGCCTCATTTATTTCAATGATTGACTGGGGCCAATCGCCCGTCGTGGCATGATAAAAAGCCATTTGCCCAAGTGCCTCAATTCTACCAATATTATACTGTATTTTTTTTGAAATAGAATCTGCTTCATTGGCATATTGCAGCACCAAATTGCCGTTGCCTTTAGCAATATACATCTGTGAAAGCCTAATGAGGTTTTTAACCTTATTGGTATCATCACGCATAAGGGGTAATTGAGGCACAATACTATCTACCACATGTTGGTCAAACGGTAAAGGTTGTGCCGAAGAGCAAAGTGTAAAAAAGAGTAGAATCGAGGTTAAATATTTAATTTTCAACATTTTAGGTTTTTTATTTTAAAAGGTAAAGTAATAATAAACGTCGAGCCGACCCCCTCAGTATTTTCCTAAAAAACAAGCAAAAACTGCATTAAAACATCAAAAACCCATCAAAATTATCTTTAGAAATAACCTGATAACCGAGCGGCTTGTACGCTTCTGAAAATTGTGCTGGTATTTTTATAGGGTTTTGTTTTTTCCATTTAAATTCAAATGCTTCAAACTGACCGTCAATTTCTTCGACATAATCAATTTCTTGTTGCGCTTGTGTGCGCCAAAAATAGGTCGTCACCCACCGTTTTCTGTAATGATTGGCTTTTAGGCGTTCCGAAATCATAAAATTTTCCCAGAGTGCGCCGACATCTTGCCTTAAATCCAAGGGGGCAAAGTTGTTGATAAGGGCATTGCGGATGCCGTTGTCGGTTATTTTTATTTCAATAGAATTATCATTTGTAATTGTTGAGACTAAAACACTCGGCTGATACCCCTCTCAGTATTATTTAACCTCTAAACCTTTTCAAACAAATCATCCATCGTCAAAGAAGCATCTACAAGCCCGAGACTGTGTGTGTTCTGTTTGATGCCAAAAGTAGTAATTACCGTTAGAAAAAGCTGCTTTTTAGTATTGGTCGCAGTTTTAAAAGCTGCCATTCTGTTGCGATAGCCCATGGCTTTGTTCTTATCAATGGTGTATTCGGCATTGTAAAACTTGATTTCACAAATATTAATCACATGGTCGTTGCGGTCAATGAGTAGGTCGAATTGCAAACCGTCGTCGTCGTCTGTGCCTTTTTTATAAAAAGAGGAAGCGGTCGCATACACGCCCGAAATGCCCAGTGCTTTTTTAATTTGCTGTAAATGTTTAAGGCAAATACTTTCAAAAGCATAACCTGCCCAACTGATATAGGTTTGTGTCTTGCTCAATTGTTGCCAAATATTTTTGCCTTCGAGCCTATTGTTTTCCATAAATTGAAGATGAAAAAGTGAAAATTCATCGGTTAAGCGAAATAAACCTTCTTTTTTCTTTTTTCCAAAAGGCAAATAAACAGCAATGAAACCCGAATGTTGCAATTCCTCCATTACAGTTGTTACGCCACCCCCCTCAGTAATTTTAGTGATTTGTACAATTTCAGAACGGGTAAGCCCTTTTTGTTTGCTTGCCAATGCTCGAATAATCTTAACATGAGCCTCTGCATTGTCAAAAAGGGAAGAATAGAGTTTGGAAAATTCATCTTTTAAAAGTCCGTTATCAGAAAAACAAATGGCATCAATATTTTGGGCAGCACTTTTACCCGACTCGACCTCCTCTAAATAATGTGGTACGCCGCCAAAAGCCATATATAAATGCAGCATTTGATAGCGGTCAAAATTGAGGTTTTTGGCAGTAAAAAACAGTTCCGTTTCGTATAAATCAAACGGTTTGAGGTAAATACGTTTGGTGATGCGGTTGTGCAAACCACCTTTGTCGTGTACCACATTTTTAATCATCCAAGATGCCGCCGACCCACAAACAACCACAACAATATCCTGATTGACTGCCCAACTGTTCCAAAACCAACTCAATCCTTTTAAAAAACCGGATTTATGCGTGGCTAACCAAGGCAATTCATCAAGGAAAACGATTTTCTTTTCGGTTTTTTGTTTCAATTCTAAAAACTTAGACAGCAGGTAAAAGGCTTCTAACCAATCTTTAGGCTTTGTTATGGGGAACATACCTTGAGAAAACTTAGCAATCTGAAGCATAAAGTTGTGTAATTGTTCTTGCCTTGTAGCATGTTGAATTCCTGTCACTTCAAAATCCATTCTATCACCATACACCGACTTGACTAAAAAAGTCTTCCCTATCCGCCGTCTGCCTACGACAGAGACCATTTCTGCTTTGTTGGATTGAAAAGCCTTTTCTAAGATATTTTTTTCTTCAAGCCTGCCGATTAAAAGTTTTTTTTGCATAACAAATCAAATTATTTGCGAAATCTATAAAATTTATAAACATTCCGCAAATAATAAAATTTTATTGACTGCGAAATCTATGTAAAATTAAATACTTTTCGCAGATAATCAAATTTTATTGGTTGCGAAATCTCATTTTAAATTGGCAACTTTAAAATAAACTCTGAACCTACCCCTCAGTACCGAAGGCTTTTGGTATGTCATTTCGCTTCATATTTTCCCCATTCTTCCCATTTATACACCACGCCACCGAGATAAACGACATAAAAACCACGTACATCGGGACGTGAAAAACGGTCACTTCGCATATAACCGTCTAATTGAGTTTGGGCTTCTTTGATAACATTTGGCAATGTTTTTTTGTCTTTCTTTTTGACATATTTCAGTTCCAAAACAATTTCATAATTAATCGGCTTATCGGGCATTTTTTCTAAAAATATATCGGGATAGCCTTTTTCTACTTCTTTTTCAGAGTGAATATAATAGGCTTCAAAAGGATATAAAACCCCAATCATAAGGGTTTGGAGGTGTTTTTCGCCATACATCATATCATCTCTGTTGGAGTGATTGGACACTAAAATATGTTCAATGACTTTAAAGAAAGGTTCGGGTTTGCCAAAATTTACCAAATTATCAATGGAATCATCTAAGGGAATTCGGGTGTTAGCAAAGCGGGTTTTGTCCAAAAATATAGATGTAAAATACTCGAAATACAGTTTTTTAATCACATAATTAGGCACTTGAAACCACCAACGCATGTTCCGTACTTCTTTGACTGTGAGCATACCCATATAAAAAAGCAGGCTTAAAAAATCATCATGCGTAAAATTGCCTTCTAAGTTAAAAAGTCGTGTTAGATTAAAACTGATAGACCCTTCTTTGACAATCCGTTCCAATAACTCAAATTTATCTGTTTCACTACCACCTATTTTGAAAATATTGCGAATTTTACGGTAATCAGAAATGATGTTTACATCCAACATTTCATAAGGATACTTATTCATAATGCCGTATTCTTTTAAAAAATAAAGCACCATATCGGGATTGAATAAAGTATGGTCTACATCTAAGGTAAACAAATAGCCATTGTACCAAACTGCCAAATCTGACATCATGGTTGGTACTTTTTCCTTTGGAATACCAAATTGATATAAGAGTTCTTCTACTTCTTGGTGGGTAAAACCCATCATATCGTGAAAAACAGGATTAAGCGTAATATTATCACTGATATTAAAACCGCTTGTGAGCGAGTCTAATGTTACAGGAGAAACACCTGTAATGAAAATTCTGTCAATAACTTCATTTCGGGCGGCTGTTTTGAGGCTTTCATAAAACTTGCGAACAAACCCGTTTTGGCTCACATCGCTTTTGAAACGCAATAAATCAAAAGACAAAAGTTCATTCGCAAAATGGTCGTATTCGTCTATGAGTAAATAGATTTTATGGGGAATATTGTTCTTTTCTATCAAACTGAAAATATCTTTTATCACACCCTCTGGACTTAAGTTGTCCAATATTCGACTTTGCTGTTCAGGTGTAAATAAATGTCCATATGCCCCTAAAAACCGCTCTGCTCCTTCCTTAACATTATGAAGAAAACCATTATAGGTGCTTTCATGCGTAGCCGTATCAATGCGACTAAATTCAAAACTCAACACCATGTAGCTGTTGGCTAAAGGCGTTGGATTTTGACCGATGTATAACTTCCCAAAAAGAGTTTGAAATTCATTTTTATACTCCAATCCATAATAATAGTGGAGCATCATCACAAGCAGACTTTTGCCAAACCGTCGTGGGCGGAGAAAAACGGGGTAGTTAGATTCCCATTTTTCTAACGCTTCTATAAATTGGGTGCGGTCTTGGTAGAAGAAATCACCTAAAATTATCTTCCGAAAATTCGCCTCTGCATACGTTATTTTTACCATAATTGTCTTTTTTTTTTGACAAAAGTATACATTATTCTGAATTTACGCTATCGGTAAGGTCACTATAAACTGCGAGCCGACCCCCTCCCCGCCGTTGTCGGGATTTGCAACAGTACTCACGACTTCCAAAGTCCCGCCATGCCCTTTGGTCACAATATCATAAGCCAATGAAAGCCCTAAACCTGTGCCTTGTCCTGTCGGTTTAGTTGTAAAAAATGGTTGAAAAACTTTAGCTTTCACGTTTTCGGACATGCCTACGCCATTGTCTTTCACCCGTATTTCAAGAAGCCCCTCAACCCCCAAAGGGGGAGTCACAAGGCGTGTACTTACAGTCACTATCGGGATGTACTCCCCCTTTGGGGGTTGGGGGGCTTTGGCTCGTTCATTAACGGCATAAAATGCATTATTAATCAAATTCAATAAAACCCTCCCTAAATCTTGCGGAATGACTTCTATTTTAGGCAATTTTTCATCAAAATCAGTTTTAAAGTCGGAATTAAAAGAATTGTCTTTTGCTCTTAAACCATGATAAGACAACCTCAAATATTCATCTGCCAATTTATTAATATCGGTCAATTCTTTTACACCCGTACTCGCACGGGAATGTTCAAGCATCCCTTTCACAATGCTACTTGCCCGCTTGCCATGATGATTAATTTTCTCTTGGTTTTGGCTTAAATCATCGAATAATTCGCCGATATATTCCTTGTCTTGCGTAGGTTTTTCGATTTCATCTTTTAAATCTTTCACCAAATCCACACTTAATTCCGAGAAGTTATTGACAAAATTCAAGGGGTTTTGAATTTCGTGGGCGATACCTGCGGTGAGTTCACCGAGTGAGGCGAGTTTCTCTTTTTGGATAAGCTGGTTTTGCGTAGCTCGCAATTCTTTTAAAGACTGATTCAATTC
>JAYTUQ010000232.1:0-23579 GCA_043744455.1 Saprospiraceae bacterium
CATCAATTTGTCGTCATAAGTTGCGACTTCTTCGATAAGGAATGCACGTGTTTCTGCAACGATTTCTTTCAAATCTTCAGGAATTGGCACAACATTGAACGTCATACCTTGGTCATGCTCGTTCCAAACAATCGCTTGGTTTGTTACGATGTCAACAACACCTTGGAATTTCTCTTCATTACCAATAGGTACTTGAAGTGGAATCGCGTTAGAACCCAATTTTGCTTTCATGTCTTTCACAACAGAGAAGAAGTCAGCACCTGCACGATCCATTTTATTGACGAAAGCAATACGCGGTACGCGGTAACCGTCAGCCAAACGCCAGTTTGTTTCAGATTGTGGCTCAACACCATCAACCGCTGAAAACAAGAAAACCAAGCCGTCCAATACACGCAAAGAACGATTCACCTCTACTGTAAAGTCAACGTGACCGGGTGTGTCAATGATGTTCATCGGAAATTCTTCACCTTTCCAAAACCATTTCGTCTTAGTCGCAGCAGATGTAATAGTGATACCACGCTCTTGTTCTTGTGCCATGTGGTCCATAGTCGCTGCACCGTCATGCACCTCACCAATCCGGTGAGACATACCAGTATAGTAGAGGATACGCTCGGTTGTAGTCGTTTTGCCTGCGTCAATGTGCGCAGCGATACCGATGTTCCTCGTGTATTTTAAATCTCTAGTTGCCATGATTTTTATTAAATTATGCTATTATAAAATTTTTATCGAATACGAACACCGTCTCTTTTTTATTAGAAAAGGCGTAAAAAATGTCAATTAAGTTGTCAGAAAAATGCTTCCTTTGAGGCGAAATATTTTTCATAAGTACCCCCTCAGTATAATTAATAGTATAAAAGACTTTTTTCAACAAGCCTCATAAAGACCAAACGATGTAAAATAATCACTGTTACTGAGGCGTGTTAAGAATAAGGCGGCATGGAAATGATATTTTGAATTTTGATAAATTTCAATAAATTTTAATGTCAAAAATTTTGCCAAAAAAATATTAGCTCACCAGTCATTCAGATTAATTCAATGCCCCAGTAAAATTTTTTAGGCTTTTTTGTAGGAAAAAACACATTTTCGCTTGTAAAATAGTGTTTTGTGGTTTTCTTTTTAAAAACGCCCGCAAAGATGCGACTTTTTAACGAAACGAAAAAACTTTTACTCACTTTTAGCCCGCAAAAGCGGGGACTTAATTTCTATTTACATGAAGAGATTATTACAGTTTTTTGCCACATTATGTATTTCCCTATTTCCTTACGTTATTTTCGCACAAAAAGTTCCACCTGATTTGATAACGCCATTCGAGCGTGATTCGTCACATACTGCTACGTATACTGAGGGGATACGTTATTATCATAAATTAGAGAAGACGTTTCCTTCAAAAATTAAACTGTCCACATTCGGTTTCAGCGACGGCGGTACGCCTTTATATATAGCCGTTATCAGTGCGAGTCAAACATTTACGCCTGAGTCTGTCCGAAAGGCAGATAAACTCGTTTTTTTTATCAATAATGCCGTTCATCCAGGCGAGCCTGAAGGCGTTGATGCCACCATGCTTTTTGTACGAGATTTGTTGATAAATCCTAAAAATGAGGCATTTTTAAAGCACATTACAGTTGTTGTCATTCCTTTTTACAACGTGGACGGTGCTTTGAATCGCAGTGCAACGAGTAGAGCCAATCAAAATGGACCTGCTGAATATGGCTTTCGAGGTAATGCACAAAACTTAGATTTGAATAGAGATTTTATAAAATGTGATACCCGCAATGCAGCTGCTTTCAATCAAGTTTTCACGAAATGGCAACCCGATGTTTTTATTGATAACCACACATCAAATGGCGCAGACTACTGGGGATTGAAAAGAAAAAAGTTACTTACAAAAAAGGTGATTTTTGGATTGAAATGAATCAAAAAGCGAACCGTTATATTGTCGAAACGCTTGAGCCACAAGGCGTAGACAGCTATTTCGGATGGAATTTTTTTGATGGTATTTTGAACCTACATTTCGCCTTTACCCCATTGGACGGGTGGTAAAATAATATAAAAAAAATTGCCGCATTTCGTATACTCGAAATGCGGCTTAAAAGATATTCAGACAAGTTCAAAAGGGAATTTACAATTTACTGTTTAGGAGTGCCTAAAAGGCTTGGTGCATTTGCTGGCACACTCGGTTCAGCTGGTTTCTCATTCACAGTACCGTGAATCGTCAAAATGCGTGGCTGGTCGCCTTCATTTGTTTCGATAGTTACAGTTTTAGTGAATGGACCTGTGCGTTGTGTATCATAGCGTACTTCAACTTCGCTTGTTTCACCTGGCATGACAGGCTCTTTTTTGTAATTAGGCACAGTACAACCGCAACTACCACGTGCATTTTTGATAACCAATGGCTCTGTACCCGTATTTTTGAATTTGAACTTACGGAGCGGGTCGGAACCCTGAGCAATAGTACCGTAGTCCATATCAATTTTTTCAAAAGTCATAACGGGACCAGAAACCGTTTTCTCTGTAGCCGTTGTTGCTGTTTGGGCAGAAGCGAAAGCAACTAAAAGAGCGACCATTGAGAATGTTGCAAGGAATTTCTTCATTTTGAAAGAGATTTTTATTGTTAAATTGAAAAAAATTTTATAAAAATAAATTTTGATTTAAAGCTACGAATCCTCTTAGGGTTTCACTGTTAATAAGCTGTTAAAAAAATGTTATTCAAAGGTGAATTTTTATTATTTAAATAATAATAAATATATAAATTCTTAGATTTCATTAATTTAACATAAAATTGTTGTTTGATGTAGGATTATCGTTTGCTGCCAGAGCTGTTTGCACCAACTGAATCGTTTTTCTTTTCAATTACTGTGCCTTTAATAGTAAGTGTGTGCTGTGGGTTTAACTCATTTGTTTCAACATACACAGCTTTTGAAAAAAGACCAGGACGATTAGTGTCATATTTGACCTCAATCACACCTGTTTTACCTGCACCAATCGCTTCATTTGGCCATTTTGGTACAGTACAACCACAGCTGCCGCGGGCATTTTTTACGACAAGAGGCTCATTACCTGTGTTTTTGAATTTGAATATACGCACGCCGTCTGCACCTAATGCAACGCTACCATAATCAATTTCAGACTTTTCAAATGTCATCACAGGACCGCCCTGTGCCGTTGCAAAACTGGCAAATAATGCCAGTATTAAAAACGTGGGAATTACTTTTTTCATGTTGTTCAAATTTTAGAATTTATTATAATTATTAAGAACGATACAAAGATATGCGAAGTGCAGCCATTTCATGTGTTAATGAAATGTAAATAAATGTTATTTATATTTAAAATTTAATAAATTGTTTTTTAATTTTTTTACAAATAATTGATTATCAATTATTTAAATAATTTTTTAAATAATTAATAGAATTAAAAATTATGATAAAAATATTAATCTGTAAAAAATAATGAATAAGACATGAAATATGAATGTTATTTGATAGACACCAAAAGTGCTTTTTTTTTCTTTTTTAGACTATAATACTGAGGGGGGTGCCCGACTATTTTTATAGGACTTTGTATAGGCAATTAAAATAAGGTAACAGGCCCGTATCGAAATTAAATTTGGAAAAAAGTCATATTACTACTGAAACACCATATTTTTATATTGAAAAACAAACGTGTAAGAAATTTTGTTACCTTTGTGATCTGAATCCAGTAAGACTAAAATTTTCATTCAACCACATATGAAACCATTCAAAAATGACTGAAAATCTCGAACTCAATATTACACATGATTCTCATCCCTCGACAGAAAATCCAATAGACTCTTTTGCTGATGCGGTTAAAACCTATATCACCGAAGTGCTGCGAGATTACGAACTCTGTGTATTGAGCCGTGAAATCAGCCTTATAGGTCGAAGAGAAGTCTTAACAGGCAAAGGAAAGTTTGGCATTTTCGGAGATGGAAAGGAGACGGCTCAAGTCGCTATGGCGCGCACCTTCAGGAAAGGTGATTGGCGGGCAGGTTATTACCGTGATCAAACTCTGATGTTTGCATTGGGTATATCTTCACCAGAAGATTTTTTTGCGCAACTATACTCTGATGCCGAAAATGATCCTTTTAGTGGGGGGCGTCAGATGGATGCCCATTTTGCTACACCTAATGTCGATAAAAAAACAGGTGAGTGGACGAATCATTTAGACACATACAATATGTCTTCTGATGTTTCTTCAACTGCCGGGCAAATGGCTCGAGCTGTTGGTTTAGCATTGGCATCAAAAAAATATCGTCAAATCCCTGAATTGCGGTATTCGACCCAATTTTCTGATAATGGCAATGAAGTATGTTTTTGTACAATTGGTGATGCGAGCACTTCCGAAGGTGCGTTTTTTGAAGCCATCAACGCGGTTGCGGTTATGCATGTGCCTTTAGCTGTTTTTATTTGGGACGATGGTTATGGTATCAGTGTCCCAACTGAGATGCAAACGGCAAAAGGCAGTATTTCCGAAGCTCTTCGTGGCTTTGAAATGGATGAAAATGGCGATGGTATACATATATATACGTGTAAGGCGTGGGACTATGCCGCTATGTGTGAAATTTTTGAAGAAGGGGTAGAGAAAACACGTAAAACACATATTCCTTCGATTTTTCATGTTCAAGAAATGACGCAGCCGCAAGGTCACTCCACCTCAGGTAGCCATGAACGTTATAAATCGAAAAAACGCCTGGAATGGGAACGGGAATTTGATAGTAATGTCAAAATGCGTCAATGGATTCTAGATGCCCAATTTGCAACAGAAGAAGAATTAATTGCGATTGAAAAGCGGGCTAAAACGCGTTCTCGTGAAGCCAAAACAAAGGCTTGGGCGGCTTTTCAAAATCCTGTTAATGCTGAAAAAGCACGTTTAATTGCTATTTTTACTCAAATAGCTGAAATATATCCTGCAAAATCCATAGAAGTTGAAACAGCACTTCAGAATTTAAAAAGTTTGAGAGAGCCTCTTCTTTTTGAATTAATGAAAAATGCCCGTCAATTGAGTTTGATACTGAGGGGGGCGGTTTCAAAAGATGTTAAAACCAAAGATGCTCCTTTGGCTTTATTAAATGAATGGATTATTGAAAAAAAGAAAATAGCAGAATATAGATATAGTACAAACTTGTACAGTGATTCGCCAAAAGCTGCCTTGAAAGTGCCTGTTGTTTATCCCGAGTATTCTGATAACTCGCTTCAAAAAAATGGTTATGAAATCATAAACGCTTATTTTGATTATATTTTTGAGCATCGCAACGATGTTTTTGCATTTGGCGAAGATGTTGGTCATATAGGCGATGTGAATCAAGGGTTTGTGGGTTTACAAGCTAAGTATGGTGATGAACGTATATTCGACACGGGTATTCGCGAATGGACAATCATGGGGCAGGCTATTGGCATGTCGATGCGAGGTTTAAGAGCATTTGCCGAAATTCAGTACCTCGATTATATCTATTATGGTCTTACACCACTTGTTGATGACTTAACGACCCTGCGTTATCGCACGAATGGCTTACAACAAGCACCCTGTATTATTAGGTCACGCGGACACCGCCTTGAAGGTATTTGGCATTCTGGTTCGCCCATGGGTGTACTTGTCAATGCTTTACGTGGTATGTATATATGTGTACCGCGCAATTTTGTCCAAGCCGCAGGTATGTATAATACGCTTTTGAAATCTGATGACCCTGCTTTGGTTATTGAATCACTGAATGGCTATCGTTTAAAAGAGCGTTTACCCAGCAATATGGGTGAATATACTGTTCCTTTAGGTGTTCCAGAGGTGATTATTGAGGGGGAGGATGTTACACTTGTCACCTATGGTTCATGTGTGCGTATTGCACAAGAAGCGGCGGCTATACTGGAAGGACAAGGTGTTTCTGTTGAATTGATTGATGTTCAAACTTTATTACCCTTTGATTTAGAACACGTTATCGTTGAATCATTGAAAAAAACGAGCCGCATCGTTTTCCTTGATGAAGATGTCGAGGGTGGGGGAACAGCTTATATGATGCAAGAAGTTTTAGAAAAACAAGGCGGTTTTAGACACTTGGATGCTAAACCTAAAACGATTACAGCAAAAGAACACCGTCCACCCTATGGCTCGGATGGCGATTATTTTTCTAAACCTAATCTTGAAGATATTATAGAAGTTTTATTGGAAGTTGTTGCCGAATAGCAAAAAAAAATCCGCTTCCATGGTGGAAAGCGGACGTCAACTAAACAACAAGAATGTATGAAAACTAAACTCATACGCAATATTTATACCACAAAGTTGGGGTATAAATCCTATACGGTGTGTAAACTGAATCTTAAACTTCATCAAACCATTCATTGATAACCTTTCTGCTTTTTTTCAAAATTTTATTTGATTTATGCTTATGATTTTTGCTAAAAATTTTGTGTAGTAAACTACTTAACCAGTAATTGAACTTTAAAGGAACGCCGTTTTTCTAAAAAAATACGAAACCCAAGGCTTGAGCAGCGCCTAAAATCCGATTTTACCCTTCTTTCGACCTACCAATTCTTGTTTTAGTGCACCCATCCGAATAGCCGTTACCGCCGCTTCTACACCTTTATTACCGTGTTTTCCCCCCGCACGGTCAAGGGCTTGCTGTTCATTATTAGGCGTCAAAACACCAAAAATGAAGGGTTTACTCATAGTAATCGAAAGACTTTGTAAAGCATTGGCTACGGATAAGTTAATATACTCATCGTGTTTTGTCTCTCCTTTGATGACGCAACCCAAACAAATCACTGCATCTACTGAGGGGTACTGTCCTACCAACAAACGGGCTGCCACAGGTAACTCAAAAGTGCCTGGTACTTGAGCAAGATAAATTTTATCTTCTGCTACGCCATGTTTTTTCAAGGTTTCCATACACCCTTCATAAAGCGTATGCGTAATGTGTTCGTTCCAATCCGAGACTACAATGCCAAAAGTCATGTCTTTTGCTGAAGGAATATTGGTGTCGTCGTAGTGGGACAAATTTTTAAGTTCAGATGCCATTTTATAAGCTTTTTAAATGATTATTTTTTTTTGCAAACGATTTGGTTTTTGTATTTCACCGAAATCGAGCGATATGTTTTCCAACCTTCATAAGGCATGGCTTCTTTGTAGAAGACTTTGAGGCGTTCCAATTTTTCATCCAAGTCGTCGAGTGTACCAATACGTATTTTTTGATCACCCAAAATGGGAATCAATGTAAATTCGCCAGCGGCATCCACAACGATTTGTTGAACCATAGGCGCAAAAAATGGGTCTGCATTCAGCCTTTGTACAAGTAAGAAAACGTCCTTTAAGCCATATTTTTTGCGCAATAAAAAATCATTGACATGAGGGGGGACGGCACCCGTCACGATGGGTACACGGGCTGAAAAATATTTCGATAAAGGCATCCGAATACCATTTTTATCGAGATAATAATTCAAACCATTGTTGTCAATCACGCGTAAAATCGGTTCACGTTGTGTGATTTTAACATTTAGGTTACTCGAAGCATCAATATAGACCTCTGCATTTTCCACAAATGGGTCATTCTCTAATACAGCTTCAACGCGCTTTACATCGACCGCACCGACTTTTGATAGCGACAAATCAGCTTCAAAAGCGCGTTTGATAATCAGTTGTATGTCTTTTTGCTTGATAAAATCGCTTTCGCCATCAGACAAGTGCTCAATGTCAACAACGACCTCTTTAACTTGACTTTCTTTTTTGCGTAATACAAACAATAAAATGAGTGTTATCAATAGAAATCCAAGTACGACCCCACCTATTTTTTGGCGGTTGACACGGTATTTTTTTTGTTCTGCCACGGCAATTAACTGTTGGATATTGAAAAAATAAGATATTTACAGTATTTCAGCCGCTAAATTAGTTAAAAAAACGCTTTTTTGATTTTTTTGTGTTGAGACGTTTATGAAACTTTTAAAGTTTCATAAATGCGGACAGACCCCCCTCAGTATAAATCAAGAAAAATGCCTTTATGAATCGATTTTTTCAAAACAAAAGCGGATGAAATTTGACTTTCCCTAGTGAATTAAATTCAAACGTTGGAGAAGGTATTTTTATAAAATTGAAGGTACGGGCAAGGGATTTTATAAATTTTGACTTCGTTTTAATACGACTTAAATCAATGTCAAACGACATATAATATTGGCGATAACGCGGGTAGGCTGCATCAGATAAACGAAATTCAGGTGCCGCAGCGGGCCATTCGTTTTTATAACCACCGTACATATTTTCTGCGCCATAACCTACGGCAACGTTCAGCCAATCGGGCAATCGGCTATCTTTATAAAAACTTTTAGGATTGACAGAAACCCAAAATATGAGGGCGTTGTAATCCTTAAAAAATGTTTGAGTGTAATTATTGCCATAAAGGTCATTTGCTCGTTCACGTAAGGTCGTTGTTTTTGAGCCATCAATAGAGGGAACGGTTGTTAAAGGGTATGTTCGAGGCGTATTTGACACTTTTATGACGATTCTTTGCTCGTCCCATGCGGCTTGTTGTAAGCCAAAAAGAGCGCAACCCGCTGTATTTGCCGTAATATCTGCCCATGAAAAGCCCCATTCAGTTGAAAAACCGTCGAGTGTTTCTAAGGTTGCTTGAAACATTGTGCCGACTGCCATGCCGAACCAAGCAGCATTTCTGTTTTTCATACCCGACCAACGCATCGCACCATATACCCATTTACTCCCTTGATATGCTGAAATAATGTGTCCTGCTTTGTCCATATGCATCCATTCGCCTTCGTCATTAAAATAGTGAAAACGGCTGCGCGGATATTGTGCATACCAAACATTATTGAGTAAAGCAATAGAACTAATATATGCAGCACTGCCACTACCCACTAAAAACCAAAAACGACGGCGATTGAATGTATCACATGGTGTCAATAGGTCGCTCAATGTGCGGCTTTTCAAGGGCTTTGAAGTAGAAATAGCGGATGTAAATAGGCTATTTTCAGCGTTTATACTGAGGGAAGACAATTCGACTTTGGGATATATGCCAAATGAGCGGATGGACGTTTTTGTAGATTTATCTATATCATTTAAACTAATTTGTGGGAATAAATTATTGATAATCAATAGATTAATTACACCTAAAACAAGGGCTATTTTTTTCATTACATTGGATTTTAAGCACAAAATTAGTTTTAAAAGAATATAACCAAAGTTTTAAGTGTTAAGTTTTTATAAGTTAAGTAATGATGAATATTTTAATGATGAATGAAGAATATGCAATACATTGAAAGTCAATAAATTGCAAAAAGAAAAGCGGTAATGTACTTGTTAACCTTCTTAATTCTCCCTTCTCAACTAACCCAAAATAGGTATCTTTTGTTAAAATTTTAAGATTGATTTATAAAGTTGTAACTTTGGTCACTTTTTTGAAAGTATATTAATAGTAAAAGCATACATCCTAACGTCCCATTTCCAAACCGATACAGTCGCCCATGAACAGAATCTTCACGACTTTAGCTTTTTTCTCCCTTGTTTTGGCTTCTATGCAAGCGCAACAAATGCCTATTTTTACGCAATATCGTGAAATGCAAGGAGTTATCAACCCAGCAGCTATCAATTATGGCTTTTTCACTGACCATCATAAAGGTTCAGTTGGCTTATCTATTCGCCGTCAATGGCTGGATATGCCAGGTCCGCCGACCACTCAAATACTGAGGGGAGAGTATTTTGCTGCCGACCACACAGGTGTGGCAATGCTTGCCGGCGGTTATCTGATGAATGACCAAACTGGACCTACTGGCTTTACGGGCTTGTATGGACGTATCGCGGGTGTCATCACTTCCGATGCCGAATATAGCGGTTTGAGCATTGGCATGGCGGCTGGTGGTGTTCAGTATAGAGTCAAAACGACGGAACTGAAACTTCACGATGCTGACGATATTCGCGCAAATCAAGATAGGACTCAATTCTATCCTGACCTCAGCATCGGTGCTTTTTGGTATCAAAGGCTCGATGGTACTGCCGACGAAGACTATATCTATGCTGGGGCGAGTATTCCTCAGATAATGGGTTTAGACCTCAATGTTCCGACTGGCATTGCCACACAAGAGGTTCGTTTGCAACGCGTTAGACATTATTATGCACAAGCAGGTTGGTATCATTTTTTTGGCGAAGGTTCATTTGTAGAGCCGTCTGTGTGGTTGCGTTATGTACCTAATACGCCTTTGAGCGTAGATATGAACGTGCGTTATCAAGCTGCGGGCAACTTTTGGATAGGGGTAGGCGGTTCTATCCAAGGTATGATTCATGCAGAAACCGGTTTTATTTTAGGTAAAAATATGGGCTATGATAGTAATATCAAATTCGGATATGGCTTTGATTACTCAACGAAATCTTATGGTCCTTTTGTCGGTACGACGCATGAGATTAATTTGAGTTTTGCGTTTTAAATATATGTAGTGCCATTAAAAAAGCCGTTGATAATGAATAAGTTATCAACGGCTTTTTTGTTTTTTAGGAGACATTTTTCATAGTTTTATTTGTTATTATCTCAAACGATTTTATACCCATTATACACGAAAATAATGTGTAAATGGCAACTTAATGTCATTTTTTTGTGTAAATTTGAACTTCATGCAACCCCCTCAGTATAATCTCTGTCATTTATGACATACTACTCATCGGGACATAAAATAGAATAAATTAAGGTGGATCAACATAATAGCATAGTTGAAGCGTGTAAACGTAGCGACCGAAAGGCTCAATTTGAATTGTATCGGCTGTATTCCAAGGCGATGTACAATATCTGTTTGCGTATGCTCGGTACTGTCGAAAATGCAGAAGATGTTCTGCAAAATTCATTTATTGATGTTTATTCTAAACTCGATTCTTTTCGATTCGAGTCTTCTATAGGCGCGTGGATTAAGCGGATTGTGATTAATAATTGTATTAATTACTTGAAAAAAAGGCGTTTAATGTTTACAGAATTGACTGAGAATGCTGCTTTTGTTTCCGAAGATGGCGATTCAAATGGTTTCTCAGGTTCTTTGTATACATTAACGGATAACCATTTGGATGTGTCAAAAATTCAAAAAGCGATACAGCAGTTGCCCGATGGGTATCGTGTCGTTTTTACATTATACGCTATGGAAGGTTATGACCATGAGGAAATCGGTTTTATTTTAGGGGTAAATGAGGCAACTTCAAAATCGCAATACAGTCGAGCAAAAGTAAAGTTAAGGGATATATTACAGTCACCGCGGCAGGTGCGGATTGGATAATAGTTTGAAACACAATGACTTAAAACATAAAATTAGTATGAAAAATTTAGAAAAATACATCGCAGATCATAAAGAGGCTTTCGATACAGAAACGCCAAACCCGCGCATTTGGGCAGCGATAGAACAGCAATTAGCCACGACATTGGATTTAGAAGCATTTATTAATGATAATCGTAAAAACTTTGATACAGAAATTCCTAATCTCAAAATTTGGGCACAAATAGACAAAAAGGTCAGTCAACCTGCGCTCAGGCGGCATATACTGAGGGGGTGGTTTTTGCGCTCCGCAGCGGCGGTTGGGCTACTCATTATTGGTGCCATGGCGGGTGTTTTTATGCTTGAAAAAAGAGCAGATTCGATTGTTGAAAAACAAATAGAACAAGTGGCTCCAGATTTTCAAAGAACTGAAAAATACTATAATCAACAAGTTCAAGCCAAACTGATGCAATTGGCAAGTTATCAAAATGCTGACCCCTCAGTATTGTCGGATTTGAAACAAATTGATGTGGTTCAGGAAGAGTTAAAAGCAGAATTAGAAAATGCACCTTCCTCAACTCGAGAGGAAATAGTACGTCGCGTAATTGATAATTATAAAATAAAAATTGGTATTTTAGAACGTGTTTTAGAAAATGTAGGCGATAGCCCAGAAAGAAATTTACAGGACAAACAAAAAATAAAGCAGCAAAATGATAGTATTTAATATAAAAAAGGCATATTTCTTAGCATTTCTCCTTTTTTCGGTAAGCCTTGGAGCGATGAATAAACCCTATTTCAATGACCCAGGCGATGGTCAAAAAAAGGATTCGATAACAGGCGGATATCAGGATTTTACGAAATACTACAATAAGATTTTTAATATCAACAAGAGTTCAACGGTTGTTTTGTCCAATAAATATGGTACGATAGACGTGCATACAGGGGCAGGTTCACAAGTCGTTATTAAAGTCAAAGTCACTGTGGTTTCTAATACCCAATCGCAAGCTGATAAGGTTTTTGAACGGGTGAATATTGCTTTTATTGAAGGTCCAGAGTTTGTGAAAACGGAGACAATTATTGAAAATCCCTCTAAAACTAACCTTGTTTGGGCGGGCAACGAAACCCAAAGTTGTGATTTTAGGATTGATTACGATGTGACAATGCCCGCAGGAAATCGATTGGATATCACAAATCGACACGGTAATTCGACGATTGCAGCGTTAACGACATCCGTAAAAATTGATCAAAAATATGGCGATTTTCGGCTAGATGGGGCATCTTCTGCCACGGTTGTTTTAGCTTATGGGGGCGGGCAATTAAGTGGTTTGAATACCTTAAACGGGATTGTGAGTTATGGCAAATTGACTTCGCCAAGCATTAAAAATGGATATATAAAATCAATTTATTCACAATGTCGTTTCGACCAAATTGGTTCATTGGAGCTTCAATCGGCTTATGATACTTACGAGATTAATAACATAGATAATTTAAAAGTAAATTGTAAGTATGGGGATATCAATGCTTTAAATGTTGAAAATTTGAATGCGGATGGACTCTGTACGGGGTTCAAAATTCAAAAATTAGGCAATAATGCGGATATAGAAAGCCTTTACGGAACGATTAGAATCGGTAGCGTTAAAAATAATTTTGGGAATATCAATATTACAGGTACCAATACGAATTGTATTCTGGTTGTTGACCCTGTTATAAGCTATTTATTGGATGTCAATGGTTCTTATACGAATATGACTCAACCTGCTTCATTGCGTACCACTGTGGACAATAGAGAACCCGCGCATCGTGAAGTTATGGGTCGGGTAGGGAGTGACCCAAATACCAAAAGTACGATTCGAGTACGTATGACATACGGGGAATTTAAGATTAAGTAGTATTGCGCAAAACGCTCTACTTATAATGTTGCTGTTAAAAGATTTGAATTTAAAAGAGGCTGTCTCAAAAGAGGCAGCCTCTTCTTTTTTGGGTAACGTAGTGATTTTACGCACATCATTTTCTAAACATAGGTGCAATTACCTGCTAAGTGTTGACTGTGTCGTAAAAATGCGGGTTGTTTGATCTTGTGCGTTCTCCCAGATTGCTATCGCTATTCAATATTATTTGAACAATTGTTTTGACAATTTTACCCAAATCTAACCCAACATATTAACCCCTCCCCCCCTCAGTAAAAATAAGAAAAATAGCTTCATTAACAACAAAAAAGCCTGACACGTCACTGCATCAGGCTTTATAAATATTCATCTAAAATTATTTGTATTCTGAAAATTCTTTTATTTCACAACCGTATGATAAAAGGTCTCGTCTCCTGCCGTCACTTCCACGACATAAGGACCATCGGGTAATTGAAAAATGTTATAACGTTACTATAAGATGGTGAAAGTGATGGATAGGTTGCAGATAGACGAATACCAATCGACGAGTGTAAGCAAAAAAAGGGTTAAAGTCAATAAAAAGGGGTTTAATGGATATTGTCTAACTTGCACGCCTTTTCCGTATTATCTCAATTGAATATAAAATCTGACTTTTAATATGGCAATATCTTTTAAAAAACTAAAAAAAGCGGCGGCTCAAGGCGTGAGTGTTTTGAATGGTGTTGTAGGTGATAAACTCGATAATACTTCTTTGGGTATAAAAATGAATTTTTATGCTCAAAACAAGCCTATTCTTTTAAGTCAAAAGGGCTTTTCGGAGCATTTTGCGACATATAATACAACACCATCACCAAAAGTTTGTATTCTAATTCATGGACTGACGGACAACGAAACAACTTGGGCTTTTCCAGACAAAAGCGATTACGGTTCGCTCTTGAAAAATCACTTGGACTACACACCATTTTACCTGCGATACAACACAGGGCTACATATTTCAGATAATGGACAAGCCTTAGCAAATATTTTAGAACAACTGATTAAAAATTATCCTATTGACATCACAGACATATGCATCATCGCACATAGTATGGGCGGTTTGGTTACCCACAGCGCATGTCATTATGCCCAAGAAGCGCGTTTGACATGGACAACTCAATTGAAACAAATCTTTTTGTTGGCAACACCACACCTGGGCTCCTTCCTCGAAAAATTTGCTAATATCACGACAAATATCCTCGCAAAGATACCAAATTGGCATACACGCATGGTTGGTAAAGTCTTGAATATGAGGAGTGCGGGCATTAAAGACTTGCGTTTTGGCTATCTCACAGAAGCCGATTGGAAAGACCAAAACCCAGATAGACTTTTGTGGAATAACAAAAACCCGCCCCCGACGCTTTCGGGTGTATCCTATTATGTTATTTCAGCCCGGATGACAGAAGCAGAAAAACATTGGGTCACTCAGCTTTTTGGTGATATTTTAGTGCGTAAAAGCAGTGCAATAGCCCGTTCAAAAGACGCTTCGGAGTTCAATTTTCCTTCTGAAAACCATTTTGAATTTGCGAAAACTTTCCATCATCAACTGGTCGCCCGCATGGAAGTATATGAGAAAATCGCGGATTGGTTAAGGCATCAATATGATAAATTGGAGGTAAAATAGACAAAAAAAGCTCGAATTTTAATGTAATAAAATTCGAGATGATTTATGATTGTTTTTATATTTTGAAAACAAAACTGCCTCTGTCAGACAATCCTACTGAATGATTAACCCTTTAGGAAAAGGAGACATAAAGTATTAAATTAATAATGAATAAAAAACTCAAATATCTTTACAATTTCTATGAATGTAGTTATCTTTGGCAGTAAACAATCTAGTATTTAACACCCCCTCAGTATTTAAGGCCTATGAAAAACAATTTTGGAACAAAATAGTAACGATAAAAATTTATTAAACTCAACGGGAATACATCACTCTTGGATTTCCGATTACTTCACAACATTTTTCCTCCGTTGTGTTAAGCATACCGATTCAATCATAATATACGTCTTCGGATTCATATCCAAAGGATAGTTACTGATGTCTTTTATTCTTAGTTCTGGCTCGAATTAACTCTTGATATTTCAAATTTATTCACTTAATAATTATTTTACTTATAAACCTATTATATGAAAGTTAGTAAAAACTTATCGTTGAAGATGAGATTCGCTTTAGGCTTGAGTCTCGCGATCTTCGCTCTTTCCTTTATGTCGTCGTGCAATACAAACAAAAGCATGGGCATCCAATTTGGAAAAAAATCTTCTAAGTTTGAATCTCCTTATAGCCTTAAAGAAAAGAAAAATAGGCATGAAGAGGAAGAAGAAAGAGAAAAAGCAGATTGGTCAGAAGAGCGCGATCGGTTCGATTACGATATGCTCAAAGACCCTACGACTGGAAGAATACCTCGTAATGCGGCAGTAATAGCAGCTGAAGCAGCTCAACGGGCTGAAGTATTTAAGGCGCGTTCAATTGACGGGCGTTCAATGCCCATAACAATTGTGCCACGCGGTCCTAATAATTTGGGTGGACGAACACGGGCAATCGGTATTGATGTGCGTAATGCGAATATCATGTTGGCTGGAAGCGTTAGTTCTGGCGTTTTTCGTTCCACAAACGGTGGGGCATCATGGACACGTGTTGCACCTATAGGTCAGATTCACAATGTAACAGCGATTGCACAAGATCCGCGTCCTGGGTTTCAAGACACATGGTATTATGGCGGTGGTGAAGGAATCGGCAATTCAGCCTCTTTGGGTTCGGCCTATCGGGGGTTTGGGATTTGGAAATCAACCGATAATGGTCTCACTTGGGCTTCATTAGCCAATACCCAATCCGTTTTAGAGTCTTTTGACAGTCCATTTGATTATGTTTACCGTATTGTTGTTAATCCAGTCAATGGTAATATTTATGCCGCTGCTGCGAATACAATTCAGCGGTCAACAGACGGAGGTAGTACTTGGAATCTGGTCTTAGGGTCTTTCGTTAATACAAATTATACTGATATTATTGTCACACCTGCCGGTCGTCTATATGCTGCTTTTGATGGTAGAGATGCCAGTGCAGGTGTTTGGACTTCCACAACTGGGGCATCTGGTTCATGGACTAAGATTGGCATCCCAGGTACAACACTGGGCTGGCAAGCGGCGGGTACTTATGGACGGACAGTCTTAACTTATGCACCGAGTAATCCAAATATTGTATTTGCTTTGTATTGGAATGGTCTTACCAGTTCATGTACCACTCCGACCGTCGAAGCTGGTTTTTTTAAATGGGACAATTCGACAACCACGTGGACCAATCTTACAGCAAATTTACCGAATGAACCAGGTTGCTTAGCAGGGAACGACCCTTTTGCTGTGCAAACTGGCTATGATTTAGTGGTTGCAGTAAAACCAGATGATGTTAATACAGTTTTTGTTGGTGGAACAAATGTCTATCGTTCAACAAGTGGTTTCACCAATACGACAGCAACGACACGCATTGGGGGCTATAATTCTCCAGCAAATTATGCACTATATCCCAATCATCACCCTGATATTCACGCCCTTGTGTTTGCTACTGGTGATAATAATACATTATATACGGGTGATGATGGTGGCATTCATAAGGGAGATATTACAGTTCCAACTGTAGTTTGGACATCGCTTAATAATAATTATGTCACCTATCAATATTATCATGCAGATATTGACCCATTGAATGGCAGTTCTGTTATCATGGGCGGTGCGCAAGACAATGGGACGACAGCAAACCCAGGGGGGGGAGCTTTCAGCTCTATTTTCGGCGGTGATGGTACCCAAACAAATATTATCAGTTATACCAGTCCATCAAATTTTAATGTCATTGCAGCATCTCAATCTGGTAATCTCGTTCGCCTTGTTGACGTGAGTACTGGTTTCAGTATAAGACCTTTAGGTTCGACAAGTATCTTTGTCACATATTTTAATTTAGATCAAGATAATACCAATCTTCTCTATTATGCAGGTAATACAGCTTTATTTCGTACGCGTAATGCCCGGGGTATTACCTCTGGGACAGTAAATTCTAACCCTGCTATAAATTGGGAAAGAATGACAGGTGCAGGGCTAACGGGGGATATTCGCAGTATGGCGACATCACGAAATGAGGCTCATGCTAACGCGGCTTATACTGCTACAGATGCCAATCGAAAATTGTATATTGGAACATCTTTAGGACGTGTCTATCGGCTTAATAACCCAGCTTTTGTCGCTGCTACAACGGCTGCTGTTAATATCACACCACCCACAGCAAATTTGAGTGCCATAGTATCGTCTATTGCTATCAATCCTTATGATGACAACGAAATCATGGTCACTTATAGCAACTATGGTGTCGTTAGTGTCTTCCATACATTCAATGCCAACACTGCAACGCCAACGTGGACAGAGGTAGAGGGTTCTGCGTCTGGTCCTGTTAATTTGGGTTCTACACGTTCATGTATTATTGCGAGAATTGGCACAACAACGACTTATTTAGTCGGTAACTCGACAGGCTTATACACCACTCAAACTTTAAATGGTGCTTCTACTGTTTGGGAACAAGTCGGTACGAATGACATCAATTATGCGATATGTGCTTCTATGCGCTTGCGAGTTTCGGATAACAGAATTGTACTTGGTACACATGGTAACGGTATGTTTGAGTTACAATTACCACCAGCCGAAGCCCCCTCAGTAACAGTCAATACATCACCAACGGGTCTCAACTTTTCTGTTGATGGTACAACATATTCAAGTCCACAAACATTTAATTGGGCTTCAAACAGCACGCATACCATTGCTACAACGTCACCGCAAAGTTTGGTTGCAGGTACACAATATGTGTTTAATAATTGGTCAGATGCAGGAGCGATATCTCATACTGTCACTGCGACCGCTAATTCAGCAACCTATACAGCTAACTTCAATACACAGTATTTGTTAACAACTACATCGCAAGCATGTGGAGCAATTTCTCCAGCAACAGGTTATTATAACCCCGGCAACATTGTCGTTACAGCAACACCTAATGCAGGCTATACATTTACAGGTTTTACAGGTGCTTTGACAGGCACAACGAATCCACAGACGCTTAATTTAACGGGACCAGCAACTGTAAATGCTAATTTCTCTCTGAATGCTTCTATCGCCTCCGTATCTCAAGTTACTTGTAATGGTGGGAACAACGGCAGTGTTACGCTCACTGCACCAAGCGGAACAGGTGTCATTACGTACACCATTTCGCCAAACGTCGGCACACAAAGCCCAATAGGTACATTCAATGGCTTAACAGCCCAAGCCTATACATTCACTGCAACAGATGCGAATGGTTGTTCAAAAACATTGACAACAACCATCACGCAACCACCGGCTATTACGATTACACCCACCGTAACCCATGCCCGTTGTTTCGGTAATAGTGGTGGCACTATCGCCATAGTTGTGTCAGGTGGTACAGGTACTATTAACTATACTATTTCTGCAAATGCTAATACAAAGAGCACCACAAGTCCATTTGCTGGATTATTAGCGGGAACCTATACATTTACCGCAACGGATGCCAATGGCTGTGTGAAAACGCAAACAGCGACAGTCACAGAACCTTCGCCTGTTGTCATAGCTACCGCCGTTATTACAAATGCCACTTGTTTTAGTAGTACAGATGGGAAAATTGTTACATCAGCATCAGGCGGAACAGGTGCGATTTCATTAGGCATTTATCCCAACAATGGTACGCAAAGCCCAGCAGGTACATTTACAGGACTATCGCCTATTGCCTACATGGTTATAGCAACAGATGCGAACAATTGCGAAGCCACTAAATTTGCTGTTGTTTCATCAGGTAACTGTAATTCAACGATTTACGCACTTTCAGGTACAGCAGTAACCGAAGACAATACAGAAGTAAACAATGTAACAGTCTCGGCGAATACGAATAGTTCTGTCGTCGGTATCAACGAAGTCGTTAACGGGGCATTCAACATGGCAATAGCACCTTCCGTGAATGTACAAGTTCGAGCTGTAAAAAGCAACAACGACGATGCTAAGTTAGGAGTTAATACTTTCGATATCTTCAAAATGAGTCAACACGCACTTGATATTGAACATCTGTCGTCTCCTTACAAGTTAATTGCAGCAGATGTTGATAAATCGGGCGAAATTGATGCCGTTGACATTTTGCTAATGCGTCGTTTTATCTTGAAAATGATTCCAAACCTACCAGGTGGTAATTTCCGTTTCATTGATAAAGCTTACACTTTCATCAATCCAGCTAATCCATTCGCAGAAAACTTCCCAGAAGTAGTCAACATAGCTTCTATTAACGCTAATACAACGGCTAACTTTTTAGCAGTTAAATTAGGGGATGTCAACAATTCATACAATGCAACAACAACACGTAGTGCGCGTACTTTGACATTCAATGCGGAGGACATAGAGGTTGTAGCAGGCAATGAATATACAGTTAATATTTTTGCGGACAAATTGGATGTTGCAGCTTTTCAAGGAACATTTAGTTTCAATGACGCAACTGTCAAATCAGTAATAGGTGGCAATTTGAACAATATGTCAAATGGCAACTTTGGTATTTTCTCAAATGCTGTCACAACCAGTTGGAATGGCAAAGCCCAAGAAGATGTTGATGTAATGACAATCACATTTGTCGCCAATAAATCTGGTAAATTGAGTGATATGTTAACCGTCAATAGCGCATTGACACAAGCTGTTGCCAACGATGCGGCTGGAAATGAAATAACTATCAATCTTAAATACAACACAGGTAAAGTTGCAGGAGGCGAGTTTGTGCTCTATCAAAATCAACCAAACCCTGTTGAAAATAAAACAACGATAGGTTTCAATTTGCCAAAAGAAGCCCAAGCTAATTTGACGATTCTTACTGTAGACGGTAAAGTCGTAAAAGTTATCACTGGTCAGTACAAGGCAGGTTATAATACCATCGCAGTTGACAAGTCAGACTTAAAAACAAGTGGTGTGTTCTATTATCGTCTTGAAACAGCCAATCACCGTGCAACTAAAAAAATGATTATTATTGAATAGTCATTTAGCTTAGGTTAATTTTTGTTTTGAGAAATTCAAAGGCACTTAGATGTACAAATTGTTGATTATCAATTAATTGTACATTTAAGTGCCTTTTTGTTTTTTGGCGAGTGTTGAAGTATTGATTAATTAAGTATAGAGTATGGAGACCGACCATAAGTTATTGTCAGAACGACGACACGCCTTCATATAAAATAAGTGCATTTCAAATCTTAATAAGATAGCTATTTGATTGTCAAGCCTTTATAAAGCTATGTGCGCTCTATGGCTATGTGTTAAATTGACCATGTTGTTATTTACGCATTACATAGCTACTTAAAAGTAGAGAAAAATATAAATTTTTTTGCAGGAACCTGCTGATAATGACCCCCTCAGTATCAACGCGATACTGAGGGGGGTCTTGTTTATAAAGAGACAAATTCAGATGCCTGGAGAAAATGGATTATGACAACTATTGAAACAGAGCTGATATAAGGAATGTGCGAAAAAAGTGTTTCAAAGGCAACAACACACCCATGCTGATAGTGAAAAATGCAGAAATAAGGCGTACAAAATAGCAGTAAAATAAATTTAAAACATTTATTCAAAAGAATAACACCAGTCTTCCTTTTTGATGTATATTTAAGTTTTTTATTGATATTTTATTTGAATATTTATTATAAACAACATAAATAGTTATCTCTTCTGAGAAACAAGCATCTACCGAGTAAACGTAAAAAGGAAAATTTTATCTAATTGAACAAACTTTATGATTCATTCTACATTTCGTGATTCAATGGCGGTTCACCAACATCTTATTGAAATACCTACAGGAGTCCACATACTCTTTTTATTCCAATGCCCATTTCTTCCTGATTTGGTTGTGTTTGAATGTGTCTATCCCACTATTTTTCGCGAACTTCTCAGGTCGTTCGGGAACTTAGGTCTTACTTTAAATCAATTCAACAACAGAAATACACCGATGCGCTGTCTTCTATCTATCATCTAATGACAGCATCAAAGCTTTACTTATTATACTATTTTTTATAGCGCACAACAAAAGCACCTCTTCAAAAAATAAGAAATCGATATCACTTTTTTACATAAAACTTGTGGAATAATACAGACAAGAAATTCTTTTACCTATTTAAAAACCTTTTCCAATGAATTTTAAATTTACACTAACAACACTTCTAAGCATTCTTTTTTGTCTTAACGGCACAATGCTTTTTAGTCAGAATGTTAACCTTGAAAAAAAGGAGAATGTTCAAGCAGTCACAGACCCCAATCAGCCTGTCGTCGTGACGATAAATGAGTTAATGGAACTCCAGCGAATGGAGGACTTAAAACCACGCCGTCCTTTACGGATTAAAAAGGAAGTTGAAATCGAAGTAGAGAAGTCTAAAATAGCCAATGCGCCAAAGATAGCCTCCTCTGCCAGACCAGAAGATCAAATTAACGCCCGAGTGGCGGCACCAACTCAAGCCATTCACTCCAATTTTTTAGGTGTTTTGTTGAGCGAAACAGGTGCTTTTCCCCCTGATAATAACGGAGCGGTCGGTCCGACTCAGGTTATGATAGCCGTTAATGGACGCATAAAAGTATTTCCAAAAAAAGGCGTTACAGATGCCCCTTCGACCACGATAACAGGCACAGGTAGCACGCCTTTGGCAAATTCTTTTAGTGTTGATGTAGATGTTTTTTTTAATGCTGTTCGTGAAAGTGGTGGTTTTACATCTGATGTTCACGTTCGGTACGACCGTTTGAGCCAACGGTGGTTTATCGTTTGCATTGATGTCAACCCTTCGTTTGTCAACAATCGTATTTTAATTGCTGTCAGTAGTGGACCTTCTATAACAAGTGAAAGTAGTTTTACACTTTTTCAGGTTGCCCATAATCTTATCGCACCCGTGGGCGATGCGAATACTTTTTTCGATTACCCGACTTTGGGTGTCGATAAATTCTCCTTGTATATTGGCGCTAACTTGTTTAATGCCACTGGTACTGCATTTCTTGGGTGCAATATGTACGTTATCAATAAAGCAGATTTAATAAAAGTGTCGCCTACTGTAACCGCCACAGCCTTCCGCAATAGTGCTGCTGCGAATGATATGTTTACGCCTCAAGGTGTTGACAACGACGACCCCAATGCGACTGAGGGGTATTTTATCGGCGTATCGAGTACACTGTACAGCAAACTCATTGTCAAACGAATAACATATCCAGGTGGTGTGCCCACCATTAGTGCAGATTTAGGTATCACTGTAGCAACAACACAATTTGCTCGAACTGTACCATACAAAGGTTCGACCACGACCTCTATCCGACTCGATGGTCTCGATGATAGACTGTATGCAGCTATGATAATGAAAAATAAAATTACAGGTGCATCCACCTTATGGACTGCCCATAGTTTTAACGTGAGTGCTTCGGGTGTTGCTTCGGGTACATCAAACCGCAATGCTTCACGCTGGTACGAAATTGCCAATTTGGCAACCACCCCCTCAGTAATTCAGTTTGGAACCATGTTCGACAATGCGGCATCGAACCCGAAAAATTACTGGATTCCTGGCATTGCCGCCACGGGTCAAGGGCACATGGGCATGATAACGCATGGTGCAGGTGTCAATGACTATCCAAACGTCGTTGTTGCGGGCAGATACAGCTCCGATGCATCGGGTACGCTGCAAGCCCCTGTTTTCGCAACCAATGCTACAAGCAACTACAATCCAGGCGATGGCAGTCCGCATCGGTGGGGCGATTATGCTCAAATGGTCGTTGACCCTGATGATAATATGACGCTTTGGGGCTTCGCTCAATATGCCAACGAGGTGAATACATATGGTGTTAGAGCCGTGCAGCTTAAAGCACCCGCACCACCACAATCTTTTATTGCAAATTTACCTGAAGCCGGCAACTGTGGTGCCGATATCGTTTTAACCATTGTGGGTACAGTGGGTTCTGGAACAAGTGAAGGCTTTTTTGATCCCGGGGTTGGTTATGCTAAACGTTTAGCCGCTTCTATAACATCACCTTCCGCGATAACCGTTAATTCGGTTACTTTTACTTCTGCTACACAAATGACGGCTAAACTCAATACGACAGGTAAATCTGCTGGAAACTATACACTGAAAATCACAAATCCTGATGGGCAAATGGCGACAGGTACTTTTGCATTGTCTAATTGTTCATGTTCTGGCGGTACAGTCACCCCCTCAGTATCCATTGCCATAACAGGTGGTACAAGCCCAACTTGTTCAGGAACAAGCGTCACGTTTACAGCCACGCCCACTAATGGTGGTACAAATCCAACATATCAATGGAAAAAAGATGGTAACAACGTGGGTGTAGGCGGTACAACTTACACAGATGTGGGCACAACAGG
>JAYTUQ010000233.1:0-6171 GCA_043744455.1 Saprospiraceae bacterium
GTGCAATCTATGTGCAATCTATGTGCAATCTATGTGCAATCTATGTGCAATCTATGTGCAATCTATGTGCAATCTATGTGCAATCTATGTGCAACTTCACCCACCTCATCCAAAAATCTTTTTTACTTTAGTATAAATCGTCCAAATACTGAGGGGTAGCTTCCGCCGCACCGCATAGGGCGATGGCGTTTTTTTCGTGTCTTTCATATAGTATGTGCCTTGATTTTGTCCTGCGTTGTTCGATTATCAAGTCGCCATTCTCTTATGAAAATATTTGGCTCATTCTATCGTTTGTATTCTAAAAATCCAATATGAAAAAGACAATATTTACAGCCGTTTTCTTTGCTTTGATAAGTTTATTATCAGCACAACCGTCCAGTTTTTCATCCAGAGGCATCGGCGGAGGTGGCGCATTGTTTTTCCCGACCATCAATCCTGCCAATGACAATGAGTATTATGTGTCATGCGATATGAGTCAATTGTTCCATACAACCGATTTTGGCACATCGTATTCACAATCACATTTTTCAAAATTGCAGGTTTTCAATACTTCGACGTATGAATTTACGTCCAATCCACTCATTGCCTATTCGGTTTTCAATGATGGCAACGATGGTTATCCTGTGCGAACGCTCGACGGTGGCAATACATGGCAACCACTGCCAAGCAATCCATTAACGGACGAAAAAGTCTATACTTTGAAGGCGGATTATGCCAATCCCGACCGTTTTGTGATGGGATATTATGGTGCTATTTATATCACCAACAATCGCGGTGCGTCGTTTTCACTTGTTAAACAAGCGGCGAATAATGATGTGGGTCTAATCGTCTCGGGAACTTTTTTTGACGGCAGCACAATTGTGATTGCCACCAACGAAGGCATTTTTTATTCGACCAATGGTGGTACGAGTTTTACTCCCCTCAGTATGTCGGGCTTTCCGTCGGGTCAAGGGATTTGGCAATTTGCGGCGGCGAAAGTTGGGACGACAACACGTTTTTTCTGCATTACTTCCATTTCTGCCGACACCTATAATGGCATCATGCCGTGGGAATATTACGAACATGGGAAGGGTGTTTACACGCTTGACTACAATCCAACGGGAACAAATACATGGGTTACGAAAGCGACGAATATCAATTTTGACAATGACTTTGTGATGTATGTCGGAATGGCAAAAAATGACATCAATACCGTTTATTTGGGCGGCACAGACAATGCTTTGGGTGCACCATTGGTGTATAAAACCACAAACGCAGGTGCAACATGGACAAAAGTCTTTAAAAGTACCAACAACCAAAACATCACAACGGGTTGGAGTGGTCACAATGGCGACAGACAATGGAGCTATGGCGAAACCTGTTTTGGCATCACCGTTGCGCCCAATAATGCTAATAAAGTTGTTTTTGGCGACTTCGGTTTTATCCATAAAACTGCGGATGGTGGCACGACGTGGCAACAAGCCTACGTAGCAACGGCCGACCAAAACCCTGCAAATGCCGCAACGCCGACTCGAAAGGCGTATCACAGCATCGGTTTAGAAAACACAACTGCTTGGCAATTGCATTTTCAAGACGCGAACAACTTTTTTGCTTGTTTTTCAGACATTCGTGGCATTCGCTCAACAGATGCGGGTGTGACTTGGAGTTTTAATTATACAGGTAATGCAGGTAATTCGACCTATCGCATTGTCAAAAATCCGACGACAAATGTGCTGTTTGCAGCAACTTCGGGTATTCATGACATGTACCAAAGCACCCGTCTGGCAGATGCCCCATTAGACGCAACCGATAGTAATGGTAAAGTAACTTACTCAACCGACGGTGGGACAACGTGGATAGATATGAAAGTGTTTAATCACCCCGTTTTTTGGTTGGCAATTGACCCGACAAATGCCCAAAAACTGTATGCCTCGGTCATTCACTACGGCGCAAGCGCAGGACAAGGTGGTGTTTGGGTCACGTCAAATGCCAATAGTTATGCTACTGCTACTTGGACAAAGCTGCCCAATCCGCCGCGTACTGAGGGGCATCCAGCAAGTTTGGTTGTTTTAAACGATGGTAAATTAGTCGCTACTTATTCAGGTCGGCGGACTTCGACGGCATTTACAGCCAGTTCAGGTGTTTTTATTTACAATCCAACAACGAATGTGTGGACAGATGTGTCAGACGCAGGGATGCAGTATTGGACAAAAGACATTATTATCGATCCTTCGGATGCGACACAAAATACGTGGTATGTCGCCGTATTTAGTGGTTGGGGCGGTGCGCCAAATGGTAAGGGTGGTCTGTACAAAACGACCAATCGCGGTACGAGTTGGACAAAATTGACGGGTACACAATTTGACCGCGTCACGTCCATTACTTTCAATCCGCTCAATGTTAAACAAGCTTTTTTGACAACTGAAACACAAGGTCTATGGTTCAGTACGAATATGGATGCCGCCACGCCCACATGGAGTTTGGTAACTGCCTATCCTTTTCGGCAACCAGAAAGAGTTTTCTTTAATCCTTTTAAAACCAATGAAGTATGGATAACAAGTTTTGGCAATGGTTTGAAAGTAGGTAATATGACAGCGACAGGCGTTGACTTTGTTCTAGAAAATACGGCGCGTGTTTTTCCGAATCCAACCAGTCATACATTATCCATTGAACGGCAAAACGCTGGATTAGAATCTTATGAAATTATGGATTTAGAAGGGCGTATTGTCCAAAAAGGCATAGTGCAAGACAAAAATAGTCTTATTGACATTCAGAATTTACCTCATGGTTTGTGGTTTCTAAAAATCAATAAAACGGTTGTCCGGTTTGTCAAAAAACCATAGTTTTTGCTATCGCAAGTTTATGACCAAAAAGATTGTAATGGGCTTTTTAGGTGTTATACCGTAACTAAATTGGTTTTCGGATTTAAGTTTTTAGTGATTAAATCCGAACTGTTTCCAGATTTACGAAATTTAAAAATTTCGTAAATCTATGTGCAAATTCAACAATCCTTTATCCGAAAACCTTTTTTACTTCTTTCTATCCAATTTGGGCGTGATAATTTCTGCCCACAAGCCTACCCTATTCATGCCATTTTTTTTTAAAATTAACTTTCAAGGGTATGTTCATTTCATACTCAGTAGCTTGTCATTTTTTTATGAACGGTAAGGACAAAAAAGGGTGGTGTAAAATAAATTAATACCTTTACACAAATTTTCAGTATAATTTCAGCTTTTAAAGGTTAAATCCGTTTTTTTTACACAAATTTTCAGTATAATTTCAGTATGATAATCAGCGTAACAAATTTGAAAGGTGGTGTCGGCAAGTCCACAATCAGTCAAAATCTTGCTGTTTGGTTTGCCCATCAAGGCAAAAGCGTTTGCATTTTGGATACCGATATGGAACAAAGAACGAGTATGCGGTGGTCAGGTTTGCGCGATGCAGAACTCCCCTACATTGCTGTTTTTGGGGTAGAAAGCGACCAAATTATTAGAACATCCGCTAAGCAAGCCGAAGCTTTCGATATTGTCATCATAGACGGTACGCCGCAACTCGGTAAAACGGCTTTGGCAACCATCATGGCTTCAGATTTGGTATTGGTGCCCATCACACCCAGTGCCTTTGATATGTGGAGTTTTGAGAATTTTTTGAGTCGCTACAAAGAAGTCCAAGCCGTCAAAGAAGCCAAAGAAGTGCCTTTCAAAGCCTTTCTCATTTTGAATAAGTTCACAGGAAAAACCAATTTAGACCGAAATGTCTCCGATATTATTCAAGATTTTGGGATGGATGTGCTGCAAACAACCATTGGTGATCGGGTGGCTTATCGAGAATGTCCCATTACGGGTCTGGGCGTTGTGGAAATGAAAGAGAAAAAAGCCAAAGCTGAAATCGAGCAATTGGGTAATGAAATCACAAAAAACATCCATTTTTTACAATCTTAAATTTTGCAGAACATGACTAACAAGGATAAACAAAGAGCAAATTTAAAAAGGAGTTTCATCACACCGGCCCAGTCCACAGAAGACAAAGAAAAGGACTTAGAAGCTTTGTTGAATCGAACAAGTCCGCCTGTTAGTGCGCCGATAATCGTACGTGATGTTACAGAAGAGGTGGAAGACGAGACGCCTATCAAAGAAAAACATCGCGTTACTTTGGATTTAAGCAAACAATTGGCAAGAAAGGTAAAGACGGAGGCTGCAATCAGAGATCAGACCTTAAAATCCTTTATTGTGGAATTAATTAATCGCTATTTTGACGATAAAGAAAAAAAGTGACCCCCCTCAGTATTTACACCGTTTTTCAGTATTTACACAGAATTTCAGCATCTCATTCTTTCAAAGAGCAAAGTTTAGGGTTTTAAATTGCTTAATTGGAACGGTTTAGGTATTTACACTTCTTTTCAGTATTTACACTTCTTTTCAGTATTTACACTCAAAAGGAAATAGTTTACCCAAATCAATTTGTCGAATAAATAATAACTGAGCATTTTAGCCCATTAGTTTTGATTAGACAGACTTTCTTATAGGTACAACCGCCACGCATAATTGTATAAAATGAACTATTGTTCTAATTATAACGAACTGAATTAATGGTTATATTTCGCGTAATTTTTTGAAACAAAAATCAATTTTCTTTTAAAAAATCTCAATAATAATTTAGAAAATCAAATATTTGAGGAATCAAATAAGTTTGTAAAAATTATTTGATGGTTATTTTAACACCGTCTAAACCATTCTATATCAATGAGTTGTAATGAAATTAAACGGCAAAAAATGTTTTAAAAAACAACATATAATGTCTCATAAAACGACATATAATGCGTGAAAAAGACCGAATAAAACGGCAAAAAATGTCAAAATAGCCGATAATAAACGGCAAAAAATGTTTTAAAAAACAACATTGTCTCTTTTTATGCCTTTTTTTAATATTTTTGCCTCAAATCCAAGTCAAATGGGAAAAAAAGACATAACGCTTTGGCAAGACAATCTTTTGACGATTGCACGATACGATATGACTGCCTTAGAGAAGAATATCATCTATATGGTCATGGCGCAAATCAAAAAAAATGATGTTCCTGGTGATTTTTATTACGTTTCAGCGCGCGAAATCATGGATAGAGTAGGGGAACGCATCGATTTTGTGGCTTTTCGTAAAGCAACAAAGCTGCTGATAGGTCGGGTTTTTGAAACAACTTTGCCGAATGGCAATATTTTACAAGCGTCTTTTGTGGCATCAGCAGAATATCTTTCAGGAGAAGGCATCATAAAAATTGAGATATCAAGACAGGTTTTGCCGTTTTATTTAGAGTTAAAAGAGAAATTTACGACTTTTCAACTCAATGCCGCATTAAGCCTCAACTCGAAGTATGCTAAAAGGCTGTACGAAATGCTTTCGATGTACAAAGCTATGCCGAACAAAACTTTTACTATATCGCTCTTAGAGCTCAAAAAATTACTCATCGTTATTAATGCAAAAGGGAAAGATAGTTATCCGAGTTTTACCGACTTTTCAAACCGAGTTTTGGTGCCTGCCGAAAAAGAAATCAATGCGAATACAGATATTCAGTTCAAATACAGCATTATTTTAGGTGAAACGTTGGGCAGAGGACGTAAGCCTGTTGTTGCATTAAAATTTACAGTCTCTTCTAATCAAACCCTTTTGCCCCAAAATGACGAACAGAGTGCCAATATTTTGAAAAGATTAACCACTGAATTTGGACTCAACAAAACCCAAGCGGAAAAAGTACTCGCTGAAAACGAAATCAAAACGATTTTAAAAAAGCTCTACGAAATCTCCTTAGCCAAGAATACGATTCGCAATATTGGCGGTTACACGGCAAAAAGTTTTGGCGTGTAAGCCTTAGACATTTTTTGCCGTTTTTTAAATAAATATGCCTCAAATACTGAGGGGGTAATCAGAGTCTGACGCAAAAGGGTTAGCAATAAAAATAATACCGACTAATCTTCTGTTTTTTGCGAATGAATGTTGAAGCAAGTTGCCTTTATGCCTTTACAAAATCATTCATTTTCGCCGTGCCAAATTCATGTTATCGACGGGTTGATAAATCAATGGAATGTCTTCAATAATAACATCACTTTTGTCCAAACCAAAAGCTTTTTCATCAGATTGACCGATGTGCTTGAGGAAAAAATAGCCATTGAGTAAAATGCCATCACGTAGGGCAAATTCATT
>JAYTUQ010000234.1:0-23518 GCA_043744455.1 Saprospiraceae bacterium
GTAAAAACTTAGGCATGAACAACACTAACTAAATCGTTGTTTTAGGTACAAATTAAATTATTCGATAATGGTCATATCCAATGATATAACACAATTAAAAGACTTGGTCTTGAAACTTTTTAGTCGTGTTGGCGACTTAGAAGCCGAACTTAAGTGTGTAAAGTTGGAAAATCAAATTCTTCACACGGATAATGCTGTCCTAAAAGCGGAAAATGCCGCGCTAAAAGCTGAAAATGCTGAATTACGGAATCGTTTAAATCAAAATAGTCAAAACAGTCACAAACCACCGTCGAGTGATGGCTTAACAAAAAAGCCAGCACTGCCTCAATCACAAGGCAAAAAGACAGGCGGACAAGTTGGACATACAGGAAAAACCCTAAAAATGGTTTCTCAACCCGACCTTGTTATCATTCATCATGCTTCGGCTTGTAGTTGTTGCATGAAGTCTTTTACAGAATCAGATGTCCATCAAATCGGTCAAAAGCGTCAAGTTTTTGACATTCCCGCCCCTCGATTAGAAGTGACCGAACACCAAATAGGGCTTATCACCTGCTGCGGACAGCAATATCGGGGTCAATTTCCCGATTTGGTAAGTCAACCCGTTCAATACGGCAGCAAAATAAAAGCCCTTAGTGTCCTCTTGAGTACGGATTATAAAATACCTTTTGAGAAAATAGAACAATTATTAGGTGACATTTATGGTTGTACTTTCAACGAAAGTACCGCCATAAGTGCCAATATAAGCTGTTATACGGCATTAGCGCCCATTGAAGAACGTATCAAAACAGCTCTTCTTGGTTCGCCATTGGTACATTTTGACGAGACAGGGATGCGCGTTGAAGGCAAACTTCATTGGTTTCATGTTGCCTCTACCTCACTTCACACCTATCTATTTGTACACGCCAAGCGCGGCAAAGAAGCCCTGAAATCTGCTTACTCCATACTCAATGACTTCAAAAATTGGGCAATGCACGATTGTTGGAAAAGCTATTTTGACTTCACCGACTGCCGACACGCTATTTGTATCGCCCATATTCTACGAGAACTTCAAGCCTTGAAAGATAATGGGTCAATTTGGGCAACTCTTATGCACCAATTATTACTCGAATTGTTTGAAAAAAGTCAAAAAGCAACAATTGTTGTCCCAAACAAAGACATTTGGGTAGAAAAATACAAAATTATTTGCCAAAAAGCCGATAAAGAAGAACCGCCACCACAAAAAGGACAACGGGGAAGACCAAAAAATTCAAAAGGGCGCAATCTATTCAACCGTCTGGTTCAGTACCAAGACGGCGTAATCGCCTTTGCATTTACCGACGGTATTCCATTTACAAATAATCAAGCAGAAAGGGATATCCGTTGTCTAAAAACAAAACAAAAGGTCGCTACTTCTTTTCGTACTTTTACTGGTGCTCAACATTATGCACGCATTCAATCTTTTGTCTCTACTTCAAGAAAACACCGAATGAATGTTTTTCAAAACTTAATCAACATCTTTAATAAACAAAAGGTCGCTTTTGAGACTGCCTAAGTTTTTACGAAAATTCAAAGAACCAAACAAACAAAAACAGTCGCGCCAGATAATAATCCGAAGCGACTGTTTTTATTTGATGACAAACTGTCAAACTTTTATAAAAATTCCTATTGATTAAAGAAAGCCTAAAGAAGCAAAGCTGTATAAAGTCCTCAAAATATTAAGCGCTCACCGTCTTTTTGACATTAACGGCATTAACACCTTTACGACCATCAACGACTTCAAAAGAAACGGTATCGTCTTGAGAAATTTTGTCAACGAGCCCAGAAATATGAACAAATATATCTGCTTGTGTTCCATCTTCTACAATAAATCCGAACCCTTTTGATTCGTTGAAATACTTTACTTTCCCTGTTTTCATAATAATAATTTTTTAAAAATTAAGAATTGGCAAAATTACCTAAATGTAAAGTTAGTATTTTCCTTATAAAAACTCGCTGAAATTAAATTATTCAATGACTCTTTTCTTATTTAAACATTTGACAACAAAATATACTCATACGGCTTTAAGGTCAAAGGCATGTCTGCTGTCACCGTTTGTGTTTGTTGCGAAAAGACATTTTTATACGTCCCTGCCGCTTCCAACCCCCTCAGTATACACGACACTTTTTTGTCAGATAAATTGAAAATACCGACAAAAACATCGCCCTCTTTCTCTCGAATAAAAGCATATACTTTATCATCAGCATTCGATGTTATTTTACGTAATATGCCGCCGTTTTGTCCATTCCACAAGGCTTTATTGCGATGTTTCAAATCAATCAAAGTCTTGAAGAACGCTGCACGCGAAGCACCTGTCCAGTCAATTTCATCTTTGTTAAAGAACCACAAGCGTTTGTCCAATGAAACTTCTTGACCACTGTAAATCATGCCCATACCTTCAATCACAAATGTTAAAGCGGTATAACAATCTGCACCTTCGCCAAATATTTCTTTTTCTGTACCATTCCAAGTATTTTCATCATGGTTCTGTGTATAATTCATTTGCCAACCGCGTGTACCAAATTTTTGTTTGACGGTTTCAGTCCATTCATAAAGCGCGGAGGCGGGTAACTTGCCTTTGACAATCTTTTTCAAAACGATGGAAGTCTCCCAACCATAATTGGTATTGAAACAGACTTTAAAATGTTGGTCGCCTTTTGTTTCATCTTCTGAAAGCATATACACAGGACGGATTTTTTCAAGACGCGGACGCAGTTCGTTCCAAAATGAATTTGGCACTTCACCCGCCACATCTTCACGGAAACCATCGACATCGAACTCGCGCATCCAAAATTCATGGGCTTGAATGACATTTTCGCGCATTCTTTTGTTGGCGTAGTCCAATTGCGCCACATCGTCCCAACCCCAGGATTCACCATTCTCTTCTTTTACAGGTGAAATAATTTTACCTGTCGCATCTTTTTTAAACCAATCTGGATGACGCAACATCCAGCGAGAATCCCAACCCGTGTGATTGGGCACAAAGTCAAGGATAACTTTGATGCCTAAATCATGCAGCTTTTTGACCAAATTTCTAAAATCCTCGGGTTTTCCATAACGTGGATTGACAGAAAAGAAATCATAAACCGCATAATGGCTGCCCAAATTTTCGGTATCAGATTCGGGATGCGTTTTTTTGTTTGTCTCGCACAGAGGATAAATGGGCATAAACCAAACCATGTCAACACCCAAATCAGCAATGCGATCCAGATGTTCAGCAAAGGCATTGAAAGTGCCCTCAGGCGTAAATTGACGAACATTTACTTGATAAATAACAGCATTTTTGACCCAATCGGGAGTCCTAAGAAATTTTTCCTCATAAACAGGCGCGATGGATTCAGCGCGTTTTGCATCGTCTTCTTCTTGCGTTAAAATCATATTGCGCACAATAAGCACAATAAGCAGGATTGCAATGACGATGGTTACAATTAAAGTGGTTGTCATAAAGTAGAATTCAGTCTAATATTGATTTTTCTAATAAACGAAGCGTCAAATTTCCAACATTTCAAACGAATACAAAATTTTTTGACAGATTTTCAAAAAAAGAGTTTCTGTGTTTTACGACATCTAAAAATTTTGTGCTTGAACGGCATGTCATACCCCCCTCAGTCATGCAGCGCTTGATGGCGCGAAACGCGCTCATATTTTGAGCATTTCTCCTTTATTTTTTTTAAACTCCAAATAATATGACCCATTTTTCAGTTTTATGCCCTCTAATTTTTCTAAAAATGTATTTTTGCACGTTTCTCGAAACGACAGCTAACATTTATGGTTTCACTTGTTACTTAACTCATTGATTATTAATGAAAAACACTTATTTTGACTTAGTGGATCAAACCTTCGATTTTCCACAGGACGAATTCACTTTGCAAGATAATTGCCTGCATTTTCATGGCATAGACTTGTACGCGCTCATAAAAAAATATGGCACCCCTTTAAAAATCACTTACCTCCCAAAAATTAGTCAACAGATTCAAGCCGCAAAAAAGTATTTCAATGATGCCATTGACGACTTGAATTATAATGGGGAATATTTTTATTGTTATTGTACCAAAAGCTCGCATTTCCGCTTTGTTTTAGATGAAGTTTTGAAAAACAATGTGCAAATAGAAACATCTTCAGCATTTGATATTGACTTGATTATCAAACTTTTTAAGGACAAAAAGATTACTAAAGAGAAAATTATCGTTTGCAATGGTTTCAAAAACGATGTGTATATCCGCAAAATAGCTTATCTAATTAACAGTTTAGGGTTTACGAATGTCATTCCTATTTGCGATAATCGGGATGAATTAGATGCCTTAGATGCGCACATCGTTAAGTCTTTCAATATAGGGATTCGTGTCGCCACTGAAGAAGAACCGAACTTTCAGTTTTATACCTCACGCTTGGGTATTCGTCATTCGCGCATTGTCAATTTTGTTAAAGATAAAATATTAACAAACCCGAAGTTCAAATTTAAGATGTTGCACTTCTTTGTCGATACAGGTATCAAAGACACAACTTATTATTGGTCAGAATTGCGCAAAGCTTTGAAATTGTATTGTAATTTAAAGCATTATTGCCCTGACTTAAATTCTATAAATATTGGCGGCGGCTTGCCTATTGCGAATTCTTTGAATTTTGAATACGACTATGCGTATATGATTCGTGAAATTGTTGGAAATGTCAAAGCCTATTGCGACGATGAAGATGTGGCTTCTCCTGATATTTATACAGAATTTGGCAAATATACAGTGGGTGAAAGTGGCGCAACAATTTTAGGTGTGATTGGTCAGAAACAACAAAACGATTCAGAGTTGTGGTATATGGTTGATAATTCATTAATTACAACGATTCCAGACGCTTGGGCAATTAATGAACGCTATATCATGTTGCCGATAAATCATTGGAATAAAGAATATACCCGCGTCAATATTGGCGGTTTGAGTTGCGACAATGCGGATTATTACAACTCTGAAGCGCATCTCAATATGGTGTATTTGCCTAAATTTTCTAAAAATGAAGATCCTGTCTGTGTTGGTTTTTTTCATACAGGGGCTTATCAAGATGCCTTGAGTGGATATGGCGGCGTAAAACATTGTTTGTTGCCTTCACCCAAGCGTATTTTAGTTGATAAAGATGAAAATGGCAATTTTGTGGATTGGATGGAAGCGGAAGAACAAGATGCGGAAGCGATGTTGAAGCTGCTGGGGTATTAAATCTCTTAATTTTTGTTAACAACTTGCGTCAAGTTTCTACAATCGAGCATTGATTAGTTATGTTTGTGTCTCATAAGTATCGGATATTTTAAAAATATCCGATACTTGACTATACTTGATTATAATCAATCAACGCTCAATTGTACAAACTTGACGCAAGTTTTTTTATAAAAAGGCACAAATTATTCTACAACCACCTTTTTTGTTTGAAAGGATTTACCAATATGAATATTGAACAAATAAACGCCTTTTGATAAAGCACTGATATCCAATGTTGTCATAGAAAAAGAAGCATTACCCACGATATTTTGCTCAAAAACTTGCCTTCCCAAAGCATCATAGCCTTTAACACCGATACTTTCTATGGATTTTAATTGAAGGGTCAATGTCATTTTACCATTTGACACAGGATTAGGAGACAACGAAACGGTTCCCATATCACTTAAATCCTTTGTAGAAACAGCACGACATGCGTTAACCAGGACAGACAAACGCGTCCGCAAAACAGACAAACGATTAAATGTTGAATCACCAGGACATTCTGTCGCACAACCACTTCTATGACCATTGATAACAGGAATTGAACCTAAATCACTAAGGTTTTTAGAATCCGTTGGATTGATATTAGATTCAACTGCTTTCCAAGCAAAAAGGCGTTCTAAAGTTTTCCATGCTGTATCCGTAGGCGCAACAGTTGTATATGTACCCAACATGCAAACACCCATAGTATTTGTATTTTTATTACAATAATGGGCACCAATCACATTATTACCGCCGCCCCGACCATAGAAAAGGGTGCCATCGGGTGCTATGAGATAATTGTAACCGACATCTGACCAACCATTGGAGTTGACATGAAAATCAAAAATAGACATAACTGTTGCCGCCCAATTGGTTGATGTATTCCCGCCTGCACTGTGATGCACAATGAGGTGTGAGACAGTGGCATAGGCAGGTGTATTTTTAAATTGAGTTGTATTCTTTAAACCCAAACTTGCGCCCCAAACTTCCCGAGATACTGAGGGGGGTACATCACAAGCACCTTGGGGCGCAAAAGATGTTGACTTAACAGGTGGAATATTTGTAGGATTAAAAAGACGAATAGAAAGGATGTTCAATTTGCCTAAAACTGGTTTTTGCATTTTTAAAACTACTTGAATATGCGCTGTTGTTTTGTCTAAATACACCAATTCGCTCACAAATATGTGCGAAGGATCAGCATCGGACTCATGAAAATGAGGCAATTGCATCGTATTTACTTGGTTTTTATCCTCATCGCTGGCATTTAGATTTAAGGCTAAAGGGATATCTAAATGTTGTCCTTCAAGTCGGACAGCAGCGGCAATGAAAGGGGCATCCGTAAAAATTAAATTGCCAATATTAACCGTTAAAACATCGAAATTTTCAGTCGTATAGATATTAATCTTCTTCAAATCAGTGGGGTTAGATAAATCGAACGTGTAAGTCATGCCTTCTTGTGCGGCGGTTTGGCGACATATTGATAGGCATAAAATAAAGTAAAAAAAGGATTTCATGATTTGGTATTTATGTTTAGCATTTTTTGAATAGATAATATACTTAATGGATAATGGATAGCGGAAAATGGATAATCTAAAACATTGAATATGCGTAATCAAAAACATAGAAATATGAGCGTCTTTTGCGCCAAAAAAGGTCTTTTTACTGAGGGGGGTACTTTACATAAATAAACTCATAATGGGTGCAAACAAATGGACATACAGACAATATTTAAATGTTTTTTTGGGACAATTTGGATTTTTATCGAAACGCCAGTTTGATCGGTTTCTTTTAGTATTTTCAATTCTTATAGCAGATGCTAAATTTTTATTCATAGAAAGAACGTTTTCTCGCCCAAAATTTTTGTCTTTAACCCAAAGGCATACTTCTGCATTGTTTTTTTGAGACACAATATGGATATTATAGCTCCCAACAACGGTTAATGAGCGTGGTAATGCTACTATCGGGAACGAAATTGTCATACGTGACATTTACCTTTGCCGTCGTGGTGAGGTCGTTCCAATTTATCTTTGAATTGGATTGTACTTTACCTTTTTTCAACATTTGGACATATCCGTCAGCTAAACGAGTTTTCCATTCTGCTCGTATTTCATCTGTTAGGCGCAGTTTCGAGGGTCTTTTTGTTAAAGAATGTTTATTCCACATTGCAAAAAAATGATTACGTAACTCATTAGAAACTTTTTTACTCTGGGCATATAACTCTGTATCTACGAAATTACCAGCGGTATCTATTTTAAAGTAATCACTCGATATGTTTCTACCGCCTACAATGAGATTTAAATTGTCGCCGATAAACACTTTTTCGTGCATCCTATTTGTAAAAGTATGTAATTGGAACAGCCTTGCTTTGTGAAAAAGATGAACTTCAACTTTGTTTTCAATCAAATAGTTCATCAATTCAAGCGATATATCATTGCCAAAAGCATCTAAAATTAATTTGACTTTAACACCTTTTGCCGCTTTGTCAATCATCATTTGCAACAAACCCAATCCGACTTCGTCCGCTCGAATGATGTATGTAGAAATCAATATTTCTTTTTGTGCGCGATACGTTAAATCAATGCGGCATTGGAGGGCTTCTCTTTCTTTGTTCAATATCCTAAAATCGTCCGCTTTTACAATTTTAGACATGCCTATCAATACAAATAAAATAATAAACCTTAGTTGATGTTTTTGTTTCATATAATTATTTTATAATAACCGCAAAGTTATGCTTTTTATTAAATATCATATACGTTTAGACAACAGTTTATGGTTGCGACTCCCACGTATCGGATATTTTGAAAATATCCGATACGTTTCGGCGGAATGTAAATAAATTTTCTGAATAATATCTAATGCAATACAACATGAATAGCTTAATCCGATGGACAATGAATAAAAAATAAACGGAAGAATGATAATCCTACATTTTGCGAAGAAACAAAGTTTGTTTAACCTTGTGAAAAATAATGTGTGCTAAATATCTATGTCGATTCATAGATGGCTAAAATTTTACTTTATTAATATCATCCAGTTTAAGCTAAAAAAATGAAAAACGTCGTTCTCTTTCTCTTTTTATGTGTTCACATCTCTTTTGCCCAAAATGGTAAAGAAAAAATAATGGTCACAGACATGACCAAAATCCAACAAATTACCAATATATCCACGTCGCCCGATAACAAATTTGCGGTTTATTTGGTGAAAACAACGGAACAAAATGAGGAAAATAAACTCGAATACGATTACCGTTCACACATATATATGACGGACTTTAAAACAGTTCGCCCCATGACGCGGGGCAGTGAAAGTGTGAGTGCTGCCGTTTGGTCACCCGATTCAAAACTCCTCGCTTTTTCAAGAAACGTCAAAGGAAAACCTCAAATTTTTGTTATGCCTGTGGGCGGTGGCGAAGCATTTCAACTCACTGATGCTCAATATGGTGCTTTTAATCCCAATTGGTCGAAAGATGGATTGAAGATTTCGTTTAACACGTCTTTAAGTTTTTATGAACTTTTAAAAGATTCTGTTTTGAACCCCAATAAAGGTGTACCAACGTTTTCAATGGAAAAACCGGGGTTTAAAAACAATGATTATTTGAAACTCATTAAAGATATTAAGCCCAATCCCGACGGCAATATTGATGAAATCCGCGCTTATTTGCTTAAAGATGAAGAAGACAAGAAGGCAAAAGTCTTTAATCGCTTGAATTTTCAAGGCGAAGCGACCACACAACCCGACATGAACTTCACGCACATCTATGTTATTGATGCCAAAGAAGGTGCAAAAGCCACACCCGTTACATCTGGTTTTTCAAGCTTCAATGGCGGCAATTGGCTTTTAGATAACCGCCTCGTTTTATACAGCAATTTTGATGTACAACAGAATCCTGACCGTGAATTAGCCAATGCCGTCTTCACAATCAACGCCGATGGTTCTAATAAAAAACAGTTGTTAGGTGAAAAAAACATGAACTACAATGGTGCTGTTTTTTCACCCGACAATAAAAAGATGGTCTTTTTTAAGTCGCCTACTGAGGGGGTCAATTTTGCCGATATTTACCTTGCTAATGGCGATGGGAGCAATCCACAACGCATCAATTTTGACCGTTCCGTGGCTTCTGTGGCTTGGTCAAAGGATAATAAATACGTGTATTTCACAGCACCCTCAAATGGTGGTCAACCGATGTATCGTTTTGATACTTCCAACGAAAAATTGGAACAACTGACTGACTTTGACTCTGGTATTTTGAGTTTTGATGTGACGAATGATAAAATTATTTATGCCAAAACAGAAGTCTCAAATCCCGAAGAAGTCTATGTGGCGGATTTGCAAATGAAAAATGCTGTTCAAATATCCAATCACAACGGTTGGGTCAAAAACAAGGCTTTGAGTGTCCCTGAAAAGCATACTTTGACCAATTCAAAAGGGCAAAAAATTGAGTATTGGATTATGAAACCAACCACTTTTGATGCCGCCAAGAAGTATCCATTGCTGCTGAATATGCACGGCGGTCCAACTGCCATGTGGGGACCTGGTGAATTTTCGATGTGGCATGAGTTTCAGTATTTTTGCGCTCAAGGTTACGGTATTGTGTATGCCAATCCACGTGGTTCAGGCGGCTATGGCATTGATTTTCAACGTTCTAACATCAAAGATTGGGGCACAGGTCCGACGGAAGATGTGTTGAGTGCCGAAACAGAAGCGATAAAACTTTCTTGGGTTGATACGGCTCGTCAAGTCATCACAGGCGGTTCGTATGCAGGGTATTTGACCGCTTGGATTGTCGCTCACGACAACCGTTTTAAAGCCGCATTTGCCCAACGCGGCGTGTATGATTTGACAACTTTCTTAGGCGAAGGCAATGCGTGGCGATTAATTCCTTCATACTTCAATTTGCCTTGGAATGATGCTGTTGAAAAGGTTTTAATCAGCAATTCGCCTTATACTTTTATCAAAAATATTCAAACGCCGCTGCTCATTAAACACGGTGAAAATGACTTGCGTACGGGACCCATTCAATCAGAAATGATGTACAAATCCATGAAAATTCTAAACAAAGAGGTGGAATACGTTAGAATGCCTGGTGCCACACATGAACTCTCTCGTACTGGCAATGTGCGCCAACGGATTGACCGTATGTTGCGCATTTATGAGTTTTTTGAAAGGTATATTGGAAAGAAAAGATAGGAAATAGCGTTATTTACGCTCATACGTGTCGGTTAGGTTCAGGTATAGTAGACGGAAATGAAATAGGTTTTTGCTTTTTTTTGCAAAAAAAATAAAAAACCTATTTCATTTCCGTCTACTATACCTGAATCTTGTCCGCAATCAATCACTTTTAAAAATGAAAAACATCAAACAAACGCATTATTTAACTTTATTGAATACCCAATCTTTAGGCAATAGCTTAGGTGCGACGCATAATGACGTATCGTTTTGATGTTAAAACGGGTCAACTTACTGAGAGGGTGCCGCCCTTCACGTCAACGGTTGCGGGTGCTGGACCCAGACATTTTACGTTTCATCCGAACGGCAGATTGGCGTACAGTATTCAAGAATTAGATGCCACTATTATGGGTTTTAATTACAAAAACGTTAGGGAAATTTTAAAAATTTCCCTAACGAAGACGTAACTTATTGATTCATAACATTTAAGAAATTTTAAAAATTTCGTAAGTGTGTTCTGTAAATACTATCCCACGGCGTCATAAACAACCACTTTTGACCATAAATGCTTGCATTTTGCGATAAAAGCATGGTGTATAGGATGTACCTGATAAACTTCTTCCGCTTCCAAATCATCGAAAACAAGAAGCCATGAAACCGAATAGGAACGTTCGATAACATCTCGATTCGTCGGTGCGGGAAAACCGATATGAACCATTTTGATGCCTTCAATGGGTTTTAAAGTCTCTAAACCTGCGACCAATTCCGCTTTGTCGCTTTCGCTGTTTGGGTTGTTTAACCAAAAATAAACGTGGTGAATAAACATGATTTTTTATGAATGATAAATGATGAATAATGAATGATGAATCTTGTTAGGTGTTGATTATCAGTTATTTATGAATAATTTTATTCAAACGCAATGCTCATTCATGGTTTTAGTTGGCTCAAAAGTAATCTATTGTTTGAAGAATAGATTGCTTGATGCCAGAAAATTCATCATTCATCATTCATCATTACAAATCTTACTTTTGCCGCATGAAAATAGCAATCATCAATTACGATGCTGGAAATATCCGTTCTGTCATTTTTGCCCTCGAACGGTTGGGCGTTTATCCTATTTTAACATCCGATATAGAAACCATCCAAACGGCTGATAAAGTCATCTTTCCAGGACAAGGTGAAGCAAGTTCTGCGATGCGGAGTTTGCGTGAACGGGGTTTGGATAAAGTTATTCCAACCTTAAAACAACCTTTTTTGGGTGTTTGCGTCGGAATGCAGTTGTTGTGTGCACATTCAGAAGAAAATGATACGCCTTGTTTGGGTGTTATTCCACAAAAAGTCATTCGTTTTCCAAGTATTCAAGGTTTAAAAGTGCCCCATGTGGGCTGGAATACGATTTATACTGAGGGGGTGACTGATTCTGAAAATGTCGGAAATGGAAGCATTTTATCGCCTGATTTTGATGACAATTATTTTTATTTTGTGCACAGCTATTATGTCGAAAATGGCATTTATACGACGGCAACGTGTGATTACGGTCTACCATTTGCGGCATGTTTGCGGAAAGACAATTTTCATGCTGCACAGTTTCACCCTGAAAAATCGAGCCGTGCAGGTGAACAATTGTTGAGAAATTTTTTAGATATTGAAAATTAGACACCAAATTTTATTTAAAAATCTATTTTTGCTTAAAAATAATATTCTGAATCGTTCTAAAATAATTTAATAATTTAAGAATATTATTTGGCAAATTCACAATTCATAACTCTTTATGTATATCATTCCTGCCATAGACATCATAGATGGTAAATGCGTCAGACTCACGCAAGGCGATTACGCCCAAAAAAAAGTATATAACGAAGACCCCCTCGAAGTCGCTCAAGCATTTGAAGACGCTGGATTGATGCGGTTGCATTTGGTCGATTTAGATGGTGCAAAGGCAGGTCAAATCGTCAATCACAAGGTATTAGAGCGTTTGGCATCTAAAACAAATTTACATATTGATTTTGGCGGCGGTCTAAAATCCGATAAAGACTTGGCTGTTGCTTTTGAATGTGGCGCGCAACAAATTACTGGTGGCACTGTGGCTGTTAAAAATCGAGACATTTTTTTGAATTGGTTACACACATTTGGTGCTGAAAAAATCATTTTAGGTGCAGATGTTAAAAATGAAAAAATTGCGGTTGGCGGTTGGCTCGAAACGAGTGATTTGTGGTTGAAAGATTTCCTTCGTGACTTTACAGAAAAAGGCATTCGATATTGTATTTGTACCGATATTTCAAAGGACGGATTACTGATGGGTTCATCTAATGAATTGTATGCCAATACTTTACAAGAGTTTCCCGATTTGAAACTGGTGGCTTCAGGTGGCGTTTCCAATATGGACGATCTGTATAAACTGCGTGAGATTGGCTGTTTTGGTGCTATTGTCGGCAAGGCGATTTACGAAGGACGGGTGAGTTTGAAGGAATTGGAAAAGTTTAATAGCTGATTTTATGACCACTGATTTGACTGATAGGACAGATTTACACTGATTTTTTTAGAGTCTTAGACAATGACAAGAAAAATCAGTGTAAATCTGTCCTATCAGTCAAATCAGTGGACTAAAGCCGTTTTAGTCGTTAAAAATACTGTCACGCAAAGCGTGATGGCGCAAGATGCGCTCAAGGGGGTCGAATATTTCCGTTTTTCAAAGATTAAAAGGCAGTTTCACTTGTTTTGGGTTTATTCTTTTACAAAAACAAAAAAATGAAACGAAGAATATTAACACCACGCGTCGATTGGCAAGCAAAAGTTGAAAATTTGGGCTTTGGTTTTCATACAATGGATGGTACGTATTGGGACGAAAGCGCATACTACGAATTTTCGATGTCTGAAATCAATACCATTGAAAAGGCAACAACTGAATTGTGGGAAATGTGTCTTGAAGCGGTTGAATACGTCACCTCAAAGAAGAAGTATGACCTTTTTCACATTCCAAAATGGGTTGTGCCACATATTGAACAGACTTGGAACAACGATGCGCCTTCTGTTTATGGACGTTTTGATTTTAGTTTCAAGAATGGTGTGCCTAAGATGTTGGAATTTAATGCCGACACACCGACTTCGTTGTTTGAAACAGGGGTTGTGCAATGGGAATGGCTGCAAGAAGTGTTTCCATATTATGACCAATTTAACTCTGTTCATGAAAAACTAATCGCTTATTGGCAATATTTAAAGCCTTATTTGCACGAAGGTGTTGTGCATTTTTCTGTTGTAAAAGAGTCTCTTGAGGATTTAACAACGGTTGAATACCTACGTGATACGGCGATTCAAGCAGGTTTTAAAACCAAATTAATTTATTTAGATGATATTGGTTGGGATGAGAAGATGTTCACTTTCAAGGATTTACAAGGGCATAATATGCGTAATATATTCAAGTTGTATCCTTGGGAATGGTTAATTTTTGATGAATTTGGACAACTGATAACACAGGATAGAAACAAAGCACATTGGATAGAACCGTCTTGGAAAATGATTTTGAGCAATAAAGCTATTTTACCTGTCTTGTGGGATATGTTTCCAGATTCTGATTGGTTGTTGCCGACGCAATTCGATAGTGTGGACATCAATAGTTATGTAAAAAAGCCGATTTTGTCGCGTGAAGGGGCGAATGTAATGATTGTTAAAAACAATCAATATCAGCAACATACTGAAGGGGAGTACGGCGAAGAAGGTTTTATCTATCAAGAACTCTGCGAATTGCCCGAATTTGATGGGAATTATGCCTTAATTGGGTCTTGGGTAATTGGTCAAGAGCCTGCGGGCATTGGTATCAGAGAATCTAATAGTTTGATTACAGATAATAGTAGTCGCTTCGTACCGCATGTGATTATTTGATTTTAAAAAAAATATTAAAAACATTTGCGCAAACGAAAATTGATTCTATCTTTGCATCGCTTTTCGGAGGAAAGGCAAAAAAGCTCATTTTGACCCATGGTGTAACGGTAGCACTACTGATTTTGGTTCAGTTAGTTAAGGTTCGAATCCTTATGGGTCAACGAGGGGTAGTAAGCGTCGGCATTTTGACTTCGGTCTGATGTTGGCGCTTACGTTATTTAGGGGGTCTGCATTTTGTATTTCAACGAATAAGCGTAAAATCACCTTTAATGAGTTCTTTTCGTCCATCAATATACGTTACCTCTGCCCAAAAAACATAAACGCCATTTGCAGCTTCTTTTCCCTGAAAAATGCCATCCCACCCATCTGTTTCAGGAGCCGGAAAAATGTGGTCTTTTTGAAACATCAAATGCCCACCACGTCCAAAAATTTTGAAATTATTGATACTAACGACTGTTTTTCCACCATAAACAGTGTAATAATCGTTTAACAAATCACCATTTGGGGAAAAAGCTTGGGGTGCGAAAAAGAGGTTATCACGCCGTATAATGACCTGTGTCGCTGCCATTTTGATGCAGCCCAACGAATCTATAGCGGTAATGCTGTACGTTTGGGAGTCAAACGGCTTGACAAATGTATCGAGTGAACGAATAGAACGGTCGCTCCAATAGAAACTACTGAGGGGGCGATTTGCCGTAGCGATTAATCGAAATGAATCGCCAAAAGGTACTTCTTTGCTTTCTGACAATTGCAAAACAAAAGGTGTGGGATTAGGAATATCAATCTTTTTATCAATTTTACAACTGTTTCTGTCCACCAATGAAATGGTGTAGCTGCCAGCTTTCAAATTTTCTATAAAAATTCGTCTTGGAAAAGTGTCTCGTCCATTCACTAAAAAGTAAGGCGGCGAACCGCCTCTCGCGCTATCGAGGGCAATCATAGCATCGTTTCCGTCATGGCAACGCGGCGGTTTTACGGAATAAGCTGCCACTTCTGGTGAGGGAATAATTTTTAAAAGAATATCATCTTTTATGGTACATGCCGTGGTAGCCGTCACTTTTACAAAAATTCTGACTGTTTGTTTGGGATTAACTGTGATCATGGCAGTCGAATCACCTGTACTCCATCTATAAAGACAATTGCGACAATCAGGAATTGTAGCATCGAGCGTCACAGGATTACTCACACACAATTGCGTGCTATCACCTAAATTCAATTCAAAAATACATTTGATTTTAGCGACCCACATATCGTTTGTATTGAGCGTACCGCCATCTGGAAATATGAGTCTGCCACGTGCATCTTCTGTTTTGTCGCCACCTTTGTCTGAATTGGATAAACCACAAACCAAATACGCCCCATCATCAAATTTGACCATCTCAAAAGCGGCATCGTTTCCTGGTCCCCCAAAGTTTTGGTCCCAAATAATATCTCCCTTTTCGTCTATATAGACCAACCAAAAATCGTAATTTCCTTTGAGGGAATCTGTTTTTGTGCCGCCAGGTAAAGAAATGGACTGACCCGCCAGCATGATATAGCCCGTTTTATTTTGTTCAATGGCAACCACGCGGTCATTGCTATTACCGCCATATGTTTTGTCCCATAGCTTTTTGCCATTTTTATCAATTTTTATAATCCAAAAATCAGCTTCTCCGTAGTTTGGGGCTGTTTTGTCAAAATCTGGGTCGCCGTTGCTGTTAGTGCCAATGAGGAAAGAGCCATCTTTTAACTCTTGCATGTCTCTGATTTCATCTAATTTAGAACTTCCATACGTTTTATCCCAAATCTTTTGCCCATTGATGTCAAATTTGACAATCCAAATATCTTTGTTATTGCCTTTTACACCCCTTAAAGGTTCCGACTTATCGCCTGATTGACCTGAAATAGATTCACAAGCGACAATGAAATTGCCGTCCTGTGTGGTAGTCAAAGCATACGGATATTCGTCGCGGTCATCACCGCCAAAAGATTTATCCCATAACTTATTGCCATTTCTATCTATTTTGAGTAGCCAAATATCGTTATTTCCTTTGGTTGGTATCGTTTTATCGCCACTAACAGGAGAATCGGAATGACCCACAATGAGGTAGCTGTTACCATTATCGGTCACTAAGGCGTTGAAAGGTTGGTCGTCACCGCTACCGCCATACGTTTTTTCCCAACGTATTGTCCCGTCGGGTGCAATCTGAACGAGCCAAAAATCGAAGCCCCCTTTATTAGATTCCGATTTGTCGCCTGTTTTTCCTGAAAGACTTGCACCGATTAAAAGATACCCCTCAGTATTTTGAATCGCTTTGTAACAACGGTCAGTCATATCGCCCCCATAACGTTTATCCCACAATTTTTTACCTAAACTATCAATACGCACAATCCAATAGTCTTCTGCGCCCCGTGCCGCTTGTGTCACATCACGCCCATCAGCAGGAGAATCGGAAGAACCGATGAGTAAAAAACCACCATCTTCTGTTTTGAAAGCCGATTGAAGGGTCTCCCACCCTTTTCCACCATAAGTTTTGTCCCATTGAACGGTGGGCTGAGCTATGACAGTGAGAGTAATCAATGTCAAAAAAGCAGGGAGAAAAATAGTGATAGTATTTTTGATGTTTGGAATGTTCATGTTTGAAGAGTTTGCTTTTGACTTCAAAGATATTTGTTTTTTTCTAAATTGCCTATCTTATAGGGTTCTGTTAAACAACATTTAACACGCCATTGTTAGTATTTATCTCTTTTTTTTCAACATTCAAAACTTACCTTTGACCCGATTCTGAAAAAGCCAAATTAATAATAATGCAAAAAAATGATTAAAATGATTGAAAATCAGTTAGTTACAGTACACAACAAAACTTTTAGACCGATGATTTCTGCTCAAGCCATCGCAGATAGAGTTGCTGTCCTTGGACAACAAATTACGACAGATTATGCAGGTAAAAAACCTCTTTTATTGTCTATTCTAAATGGTGCATACATGTTTGCAGCTGATTTGTCTCGAGCAATTGATACAGATTTAGAGTTGACCTTTGTCAAACTCTCTTCTTACAAAGGTACAGCTACAACGGGTAAAGTCACAACGGTTTTAGGTTTGGATACCGATTTGCGCGGACGACACATCATTATTGTCGAAGATATTATTGATACAGGCAATACGCTGCACAACTTTTTTAAAGAACTCAATAAAGAAGAGCCTGCTTCTGTCGAAATCGCTGCTTGTTTTCATAAACCAGAGGCACTCGAGCACCCCCTCAGTATTAAGTACTTGGGTTTCGAGATTCCGAATCATTTTATCATCGGTTATGGTTTGGACTTTGATGGTTTAGGGCGCAATTTGCCAGATGTGTATGAATTAAATGAATGACAAATCATGTGGGCAACATTTTTTCAAAACAAACACTATTTTCTACACCCATGTATTGTCCGTAATTAGGTGTTATGGTATAGCCATTCTTTTTGTACAATTCAATGGCTTCAGCTTGTTTTTTGCCTGTTTCTAAGATACACCAGGCATAAGACAATTCGGTTGCCCAATTTTCTAATTCTTCTAAAACAGAGGTAGCTAAGCCTTTACCGCGCATTTCGGGCGATGTGTACATGCGTTTGACTTCCATCGTTTGGGTGTCCCATTCTTTTATCGCGCCGCAACCGACAGCTTGATTATTTTCATAAGCCACCACCGCATGTTTGATGTGTGTAATTTTATTGAATTGGTTATAAAAAACATGTTCGTCGCCGTCTCTTTTTGCTAAGTCCGCGTCAAGGTGTTTTACCAATTCGATGAAGTCAGCATTATCAGAATTCGTTCTAATCAGTTTGTTCATTCTTAACCATTTATAAAGTTTATACTTTTTTGAAAGTGGTTTGCCTAAGCTTATGTGTAAAAATAAATACATTCGGCAAATTCATATACGCAAACTGTTTTCTTTTGGGTTTACAAATTGGCATTTTTGAATAAAACCCAAAAATACTGATGGAACATCCCGAGAATATCGGGAGGGGGTGTAAAAATAAAAAAAAATAAGCCCATCGACCGAAATCAATGGGCTTTTTCATGCGACTCTAAGGCTTTGTTTAATTTGATTTTGGCGCAGGCGTAGCACCACCTTGCTTTTTCCCTTTGCGTTTGTATTCACCTTTGTGCGCCTTCATATCGTTACGGCGTTGTTTTTTCATCTCTGTAAACTTTGTGTATTGGTCTGCAGTCAAAACACCTTTTACATCAGCTTCTTCTGATTTTTTAAGATCAGACATTTGAGTTTTTCTTTGCTCTTTCGATAAAGAATTATCAGTTTTTAGTGCAGTCATTTTGCCTTTGTACGAATTTTTGATGTCTTTAATGCGTTTTGATTGATCGTCGCTCAAGTTCAAATCCTTTTTCATATCCATGCCATGGGCATGTTTGCCATTCTGCCCTTTGTGTTTTCCAACCTTTTCAGATTTAGGTGCTTTCTGTGTTTCTTGTCCTGTGCCAGTTTGAGCAAAACTGTTTGCAGCAAAAGCAACGATAGCGACGAATAAAACAATTACTTTTTTCATGTGTGAATCTTTTTTTAAATTTTAATGATTATTTTTTTCAAATTCAATTCTCATTCATTGAGAACTCCTTTGTGACGATGGTTTAATAATGAAGTTTAATAAACTTCGAGTTTTTAAGAAATCTTTAACCTAAAACGCCTTTTTATCGATGATAATTGTTAAAAAAGCTAAAAAAAATGGGGTGTTTGGACATGACAACACATTTTTGACCCCCTTGAGCGCATCTTGCGCCATCACGCTTTGCGTGGCAGTATTTTTTTCTTTTTATCAATAAAAAATCCGAACCTTGTGCTTTATTGACAATCATTTATGTTTCAAAAACTAAAAAATCTATCTTTTTTCTTTTTAGAAAAACACCGCCGCAAAACGCAAATTGGCTTTTGCATTCTACTCATTACCTTTTGGTTCTGTTTGCCCAAACCATTATTTAACGACCCCACAAGTATGGTTTTGGAATCCAACGATGGGTCTTTGCTCAATGCACGCATTGCTGCCGATGGTCAATGGCGTTTTCCGCCCAGTGATACGTTGCCAAAGAAATTTATTGATTGTTTATTGGAGTTTGAAGACCGTCAATTTTATTACCATCCAGGGGTTAATCCTTTTTCGCTCATCCGTGCCATTGGTCAAAACATTAAGAATCAAGCCGTTGTGAGCGGAGGTTCGACCATAACGATGCAAACGATTCGCATGAGTCGTAAAAATCAACCGCGTAACATCCTTACAAAACTCATCGAAGCGACGATGGCAATGCGCCTTGAAGTCACCTATTCCAAAAACGATATTTTACTTTTGTACGCTTCGAATGCGCCTTTTGGCGGCAATGTTGTGGGTCTTGAAGCGGCATCGTGGCGTTATTTTGGCAAAAGTCCAAATCAACTCACATGGGCAGAATCGGCTATGTTAGCCGTTTTGCCCAATGCGCCTTCGCTCATACACATTGCGCGCAATCGTCCAGCCTTGTTCAATAAAAGAAATCGCCTTTTAGAACGGCTGATACTGAGGGGGGTCATCGACCGCCCAACAGGTGAATTGGCGAAGGAAGAACCGCTGCCCGAACAGCCTTTATCGTTGCCACAATCTGCACCCCATTTGCTCGATAGGGTTTTTAAAGAACAGATTTTTAGAACGGGCAAACGCTCACGGGTGCGAACAACGATTGATGAAAACTTGCAAAAACAAGTCAATAATATTCTCCAAATCCATCACAATACGCTGATTTCAAATGGCATTCACAATGCCGCCGTTTTTGTTACGGATATTGAGACAGGCAATGTCTTGGCTTATTGCGGCAACATCATTGGCGCGGGGAAAGAGCATGGCGAGGATGTAGATGTCATTCCCTCACTGCGTTCGACGGGTAGTATTTTGAAACCGTTTTTATACGCTTACGCACAACAAGAAGGTGAAATTTTACCCAATTCTTTGCTTGTGGACATTCCAACTGAAATCGGCGGTTATCATCCCGAAAACTATGCGGAAACTTATGACGGCGTGATTCCTGCGCGTCGCGCGTTGGCGAGGTCTTTAAATATTCCGTTTGTCAGGTTGTTGAATCAATATGGTGTTGAGAAATTCTATCATCACTTAAAAAAATTGGGGATTACCTCTTTTACACATTCGCCCGACCATTATGGTTTAACGATGATACTCGGCGGCGGCGAAGGCTCTCTTTGGGAAATCACAAATGCCTATGCGTCCATGGCGCGCACTGCCAAACATTGGTATCCGTTGCAAAATAAATACGCCACAAACGATTGGCGGTCAGCAAATTATGTTTTCAAAAAAAATAAAGAAAAATCGCTTTTCTCTTTTGGTTCTAATACCCAAACGACTGCGCCCGTATTGACTGCGGCTGCGAGTTGGTTGGCGTTGGATGCGATGAAAGAAGTGGAAAGACCCGACGGCGAAGGCAATTGGGAATTGTTTAATTCATCAAAAACCATAGCGTGGAAAACGGGTACGAGTTTCGGTTTTCGCGATGCGTGGGCAGTGGGTCTCACCCCTCAGTATGCTATCGGCGTTTGGGTCGGCAATGCCGATGGAGAAGGTCGTCCTGGGTTGATTGGCGTTGAAAAAGCCGCGCCTATTCTTTTTGATGTCTTCAATGCCTTGCCCACCAAAAGCGAATGGTTTGAGCAACCTTATGACGACATGATAAAAATAGAAGTATGCAAACAAAGTGGTTATCGAGCCACCGATTTATGCGAAAAAGATACTGTTTGGGCAACAAAAACAGGTACAAAAGTCAAATCTTGCGCATTTCATCAATTGATTCATCTCGATAAAACGGAAAAATATCAAGTGACAGGTGAATGTGAAGACCCGCGAAACATGGTGCATCGTCCGTGGTTTTTGTTGCCGCCTTTAGAAGAATTTTACTTCAAACCGCGACATCCAAACTATCAACCACCCCCTCAGTATCGCGCTGATTGTCGGACAGTGACCAGTAAAGTCAATCCGATGCAACTGATTTATCCGAAGTCTGTGACTAAAATATATGTGCCGATTGATTTTGATGGCAAGCCGAGTGCGACCATTTTTCGAGTGGCACATCGCAACGCCAACGCGCAAATATATTGGCATCTCGACAATGAATTTATCATGACAACAAAAACATTTCATCAAATCGCTTTGCAACCTACGATTGGCAAACATCGCTTGACTTTGGTGGATGCGGATGGCAATCGTTTGGAGCAAGTTTTTGAAATTATGGCAAAATGAAAATGAAAAATGGATAATTGATAGCGGAAAATGGATATTAAAAAAGCAAAAATTTATCGCGCACAGACGCTTGAAGAAGAGAAAATGAATGTGTTGACACATGGTTTAGGCGTGGTTTTTACCCTTATTGCTATCCCAATGTTGATAAAAAAAGCCAACGCTTATGGCTCTCCTTATGCCGTTTTGACCGTTTGCGTTTTTGGTATGGGTATGTTGTTGACTTATGTATCCTCAACGATTTATCACGCAGTCCAACATCCAAGAAGGAAAAACATTTTACACGTCTGCGACCATATCTGCATTTTTCTATTAATTGGCGGCACTTATACGCCTATCATTTTCAGATACATACCTTTTGACGACGCTTTGTTTTTTATGATAACAATGTGGAGCATTATTGCTTTGGGCATCATTTTTAAACTTTTTTTTACTGGAAAATTGGAATGGTTGTCTTTGTCTCTCTATGTTTTTTTAGGTTGGATGCTGGTGTTTGTCGCCAAACCGATATCTAAAACCATGCCTTTTGACGTCTTTATGTGGATATTGTACGGCAGTTTTTCATACATGATTGGTATTATTTTTTACAGATGGCGCAGCCGAAAATACACACACGCCGTTTGGCATTGTTTAACTTTACTCGGCACGGTGGCGCATTATGTCGCCGTTTATAAGGGATTTTCCCCTTAATTGACAACTTACGTCAAGTTCAAAACTTGACGTAAGTTATGCGTAAATAACAACATGGTCAATTTAACACATAGCCACATAGAACACATAGCCTATAATTGTCAAACCTTTATAAAGCTATGTACTCTATGTGACTATCCCGATGATTCGGGACAAGTTGTGTTAAATTAAAAATGTCGTAAGTCATTTCATTTACGCCGCCATAGCCCTCGCCAATGCCCCCAATTTGATATTAAACCGCGTCGTCTTACCTGTTTTAATCATTACTTTTTCGATAAACACTGTTTCGTAACCGTCTGCTTCGACGATGATGCGATATGTCCCTTCACTCAATTGCGAGATATCGAAGCGACCGAGCGCGTCCGTTGTCGTTGTTTTGTTCGTGCCTTCTAAAGTGATTTTTACATTTGCCATCGGATTATTTGTTTGCGGCAGAAGCACCTTACCTTTCAAACCCGCTTGTTTTGTGCCTTGTGCTTTCTTTTTCAGGTTGTTGTAACTGAATTCATTCAACAAATCCTTATTGCCTTGAAAAAAGACATCTGCGTCATCCAACATATCCATCAAATCTGCATAGAGTGCATTGTTGTATGCGACTTTTTCACCTGTTTGTTTTTGACCCGTTTCATCGGCATCTTGAATTTGGTCGAACAAATCCCCGAAAGTCTCTTGCAAATCTTGAAACATCGCCAAAAAGTTAGCGGGCATATTATCCAACACATCTGGCGTTTTATAGCCACGCAACAATTTCGTTTGATACTTTTCGATGAAAGGCACGGCGGCACTCAACAGCGCGGTTGTTTTAGTCCAACCGCCTTTTTTTGCATCGGCTACCAAATAGTCTCCCGCCGCGCGACTCATGGTTTCAACTTCGGTTGTCGGGAAAGCATCTCTGATGTACGACAGCAACACACCAAACTCTATCAGAATCGTTTGTTTACACTTTTCGAGTTCCATTTTTGTCAAGTCGTAATCAATATACCGACCCGTCGCATCGGGCAAGTAATCCACCTCATCGATTTTGGCGAGGCGTTCGTTGATATACCCCTCAGTATATTTGGGTTTTCGGGCAGCAAAAGCCGCCACATTTTTGCGGCAAATCCGCCAACCGGCGCGGGCAATGACGTAAAAAACGTCTTGTGCGCATTTGTATTTAGGTGTCTTTATCATATTGAAATTTTTAAATGATAATAAAAAAAAGTAAACTACTGTACTGTGAAAAAGATTAAAGTTTAAAACATTGATTATCAATGAAATAGTTAAATACAATGTTATGTAAATACTCAATTAGTTTTTT
>JAYTUQ010000235.1:0-61525 GCA_043744455.1 Saprospiraceae bacterium
TCCCAGGTCATAGTTGTAGTTAGTTAAGTTGTACAATACTCAAATTTAACTATTTCTGTGACTTTGGGATTTTTCTGTTTAACTCTTAATTCGCATAAACTATTGACGGATAAGGATATTGTGATAAATTACCAACGATAAAGGCGGTAAATGTAGAGGTTTTAACGGAAAATCCATGCTATACTGAGGGGGTAAGTAGCGTTTTAAACAGTCTAAACGTTTCAAAATAGGGTCTATTATTCAAGTTTTTTTGGATATTGGGCAATTGAACAAAAATCAATCATTTTTAATATTTTTTAATAACTTTTAATTATAAAATTATTTCCTTTAACAACACAATTATTTGAAATATGAAAAACATAATTAAACTCAGCTTCATTCTTTTGTTGATGAGCATTTGTATGAATGCCATAGCACAAAGCAAAATTACAGGTAAAATCAGCGATACGAAAGGAGAGCCACTCATTGGAGCTTCTGTCGTCGTAAAAGGAACAACAACCGGAACAGTAACTGACATTGACGGCAAATATTCCATTGAAGTACCTGCCAATACCACCAAATTGGTTTTCAGTTTTGTAGGTTATGCACCAAAAGAAGTCACAATTGGTAAATCAACAGCCATTGACATTATTCTCGATGAAGGTGTTAGCTTGGACAATCTTATTGTTATTGGCTCGCGTAATGCCACACGAACGAAAATCGAAACACCTGTTCCTGTTGACGTTATTCCCGTCACGGCAATTGTTAACGAAATTGGACAAGTGGATTTGAACCAAATTCTAACTTATATAGCGCCTTCTTTCCAGTCAAGTCGCCAAACTATTTCAGACGGTTCTGACCACATTGACCCCGCACAACTGAGGGGTTTGGGTCCCGACCAAGTTTTGGTTCTCATCAATGGCAAACGCCGCCACCAATCTGCTTTGGTCAACGTCAATGGTACGGTCAATCGCGGTACAGTTGGTACAGATTTGAATGCGATTCCTGCTTCATCTATCGAACGTGTGGAAATTTTGCGCGATGGTGCAGCCGCTCAATATGGTTCAGATGCCATTGCGGGTGTCATCAATATCGTCTTGAAACAAAGAATTGGCTTGAGCGCAAATGTCTCCTATGGTGCGAATGTGACGTCTTATGCTAAGAATTATGCTATAAAAAAGGTCAATTCAGCATTTAGCAATGTTGACGAAAACAAAAGCGTTGTTGATGGCAACACAGCACAAGTCGGTGTGAATTATGGGATAAAAATTGGCGAAAAAGGTTATTTGAACCTTACAGGCGAATACACTTCGCGTGAACGTTCCAACCGCACAGGTACTTATACGGGTCAAATTTGGCCCTCTGTCGCTGGCGTTGATAAAAGTGGCGTTGATAAAAGCGACTCAATCAACTCCGCAAGAGGTTTGACCCGTAATGACTTTGATATGTTGATTGGCAACTCGCGTGTGACGGGTGGTGGCATCGTTTACAACTTTTCATACCCCCTCAGTAATGGCTTAGAAATTTACTCTTTTGGTGGGTATAATAAGAAACGAGGTAAAGCAGCAGGGTTTTATCGATATCCAAATGCTGTTCCTGCAGCCGTTCGTACAGCCGTTTTTGCGGTTTACCCCAATGGTTTTTTGCCTAAAATTAATTCTGATGTGATTGATATATCAGCAGCCGTTGGCTTGCGTGGCAAGTTGGGAGATTGGAATGTGGATTTGAGCCAAACCGTAGGGCAAAACTCATTTGGCTATACCATTTCAGAGTCTATCAATTACAGCCAAGTAGCGTTTCAACCCAGTGGTTTTAAAACCGAATTTGACGCAGGTTCTGCTAAATTCGGTCAATACACAACCAATTTAGACATTGCTAAAAAGCATGATGTTCTACAGGGCTTAAATACAGGTTTCGGTGCAGAGTTCCGTGTTGACCAATTCGGTACTATAGCAGGTGAAGAAGCTTCTTACAAAAACTACAGCACGTCGTCGGGAGTAGCCGCGGGTTCACAGGTTTTTGCAGGATTCTTGCCTTCGAATGAAGGCACTTTTAATCGCAATAGTTTTGCCATTTATACGGATAATGAACTTGATTTCACTAAAAATTTCATGATTGGAGCCGCCCTGCGTTTTGAAAAATATTCAGATTTTGGCAATACTTTGAACTATAAAGTGACTTCTCGTTATAAAATCAGCGATGCTTTTACGATTCGTGCTTCTACATCGTCGGGCTTCCGCGCTCCTTCGCAACAGCAGAAATATTATGCTAAAACGAATACACTATTTGTGACAGTCAATGGTCAACAAGTAGCGACTGAAAGCGGCACTTTTACCAATGACTCGAAAGCCGCAGGTATTTTGGGTATTCCCAAATTGAAACAAGAAACTTCACAATCTTATGCCATTGGTGCAACGGCACGTTTGGCTGATGGTTTAGAATTGACGGTTGACGCTTATCAAATTGATATCAAAGACCGTATTATCTTAACTAATAACTTCTCGGGAGGTAGGGATACGGCTCTTGCGAGGCAATTATCGGCAGCAGGTGCAACATCTGCAAACTTCTTTACAAATGCTGTAGACACGCGCAATAGAGGTCTTGAAGCTGTTTTGTCTTACAGTAAACGTTTTGCAGGTGAACAAGAGTTGCGTTTTATGTTAGCGGGTACATTTATCAAAAATTTAGTACGGGACAGCGCCGACGTGGTAGATGGTAGTACGGTTAATAAACCATTTATCAAAGCCACAAAGACTCTAATTAGCTCTGGACAAGTTGGTTCTTACTTCAATCGTGAAGACGAAAGCCGTTTTGAAGTGGCTTCGCCGATTGATAAAGTGAGTTTTACAATCAATTATAAAATCAAAAAATTCTCTGTGATGTTGCGCAATGTTCGTTTTGGTCAAGTGACTTACCTCGATGCTACGATGGATCCAACAAAACCTGAGACTTTTCCAGCCAATGCCTTTTTTGACAATGTTAAACAAACGCTTGACCAAACATTTGCGCCCAAAATCGTAACGGATTTGAGCTTCGGTTATCAAATAACGAAAGATATTGGCTTCAATTTAGGTGCAAATAACCTATTCAACGTTTATCAAGATGCGCACACGCATTCTGGCAATATGTCATTAGGTCGTTTTGTTTATTCTCGTCGTGTTCAGCAAATGGGCTTCAATGGTCGCTACGTTTTTGCTCGTTTGAATGTAAATTTGAAATAATAAACGTTTTTTATTGAATTCTGAATAGGAAAATTTTGAAAATTTCCCTATTCAGAATTCAATAAAACACTGTAATAACCCGCTTTGGCAACTTCGTTTTTATGTTTGAATGCTAAGTTTGTTCCCCATTGAGATATAATTAATATGTCACAAAAATCTGCAATACCTGTACCATTCAAATGGGTATGTGAAAACCCTAAAATAGTCGAATCGTCATCATGATAACCCCCACAAGCATCCCACCCCTCAGTACGTGTATCGGGTGAAAGCTGAACCATACTGAAAGGCACAGTTGCGCCCGGAAACAAATGTCCATGACCACCTATACCGATAAAAGGGTTGACATATTCTTGGTTATTCATGGTTTGTGCAACGATTATTTTCATGCAAATTAAGAGAAGTAAAAGAGAATTAATTTTCATATTATTGATTGATTTTTAACTTGTAAAATTATCAAATAAGGCTATTTCTTTGAATGTTTTTCGATTTAAAAAGTCAATTTTATCCCATACCCTGTATGAAATATCAATAACACAGACGCCCTATTGTTATTATTCTAACAAGATTTTAGACCGAGTAATCAAACTTTTTTGATAATTATTGCTGTCACAAATTTGAAAATTAAGAAAATAAAACGCAACTAAAGAAAATGATTGACCTATTTAGGGTATAAATAGTGGAAAAAACAATACAGATGCTATTTTTTTTCTACCAAATTGAGGTTAGTTCTTTTATCGTGACAAATTATTTTTTTGAATAAAAATGGAATATTAATTTGATAGACAGACATTTAGATTATTCATAAAAATATCATATTGCAAACTTTTAATTGTTAAGATTTTAAACAATAAAAATGCCTAACCTTTATTTGGTAATTATAGGAAAACGGAAAAATAATCTTGTCAAACGTTGGTACTGTATATACTTTTGAATCAATCATTTAACACAAAACAATTTTTTAGTAAACACACAAAACTTTAAGCAAGTGAGAAAACCTATACACCAAACTACAATTTTACTATGTTTTTATTCTTTATTACTCAATACAATTAATGCACAACATGTACACCCAAAAACACGATGCCAGTCCTACGAAAATTTGATGCAACAAATGGATAGATATCCTGAAATGCATCAAAAAATGGAGTCAATCGAACGTCAAACGGCTCAGTTTATAGCAGAAAAACGTATTGAAGCGCGGGGTGGTCAAATTACAATTCCTGTTGTCGTCCATATTGTTTATCGTACAGAAGCTGAAAATATCAGTCTCGCTCAAGTGCAATCTCAAATTGATGCACTTAATCGAGATTTTAACAAACAAAATACGGATATTTCAAAAGTGCCATCAGAGTTTTCGAGCCTTGTGGCTGATTGTCAAATCCGATTTCAATTAGCCAGTCGAAGCCCACAAGCGCGTCCGACAAACGGTATCGTTCGTTATGCGACGACAAAAACAGCTTGGGGTGCTAAAGATGATATTAAACGCTCTGAAAAAGGCGGTTTTGCCAACTGGGATCCTTCTAAATACTTAAATATTTATGTATGCAATATTGGGGAGGGCATTTTAGGTTACTCATCGTTCCCCAGCTCTCCTGTTGAATTAGACGGCTTAGTCATTGACTTTAAGGCTTTTGGAACCATGGGAACGGCGCGTGCGCCTTTTGATAAGGGGCGAACTTGTGTACATGAATTAGGACATTGGCTCAATTTAATACACATTTGGGGGGATATTAATTGTGGTGATGATTATGTGTCGGATACACCACAACAGAAAGATGCACATGTTGGAAATGTCATAGTCCCCCAATATAGTAACTGTACAGGCAAACAAACGCGAGATATGAGTATGAATTTCATGGACTATGTCTATGATGAATCCATGTTTATGTTTACTGAAGGTCAAAAAACGCGTATTCAAGCCATTTTTGCATCAACACGTGCATCAATTTTGAATTCTGATGGTTGTTTTGAGACGCGCCCAATGACCTGCAACTTAGACAAACCTCTTTTAAAAAATATCAAATCAACATCAACAAACATTATTTGGAACGAAATATTAGGTATGAAAACATATACTTGTGAACATAAAATGGACGGACAAACCTCTTGGACGGTTTCTCAAACGTCTAACCTTTCACTTACAATCAATGGACTTACAGGCGGCGCAACTTATTATTGCCGTATAAAAGGGGATTGTGCAAATAGTGAATATTCCGAAGAGGTTATATTTAAAACTCCTACCGCCTTAGAAACAAGAGTGGCACAAAATACAGGTTTTGCAATCTATCCAAACCCAGTTGAACACGATGTCAATATTATGTTTGATGTACAAGCCGACGGGTTAGTGAACGTTCAGATTTTTGATAGTAATGGTGTTTTAAGAACGCAAGTAGCGAAAAATATCACCAAAACGACACCAGCTGTTTCTTTAGATTTAACGGAGTTGCCAAGTGGTTTTTATCTTGTTGTGGCAGAAAAGGACGGCGAAAGAGCAGTAAAAAAGCTTTTGAAAATAGGCAATTAGTTCTTTATTCGATTCCCATATGAACAGTGAATCCTCAAATGCCAAATAATGAAAAGATAATGGTTAAAAATGAGTTTTTGTGGAGATGGGCTCCGCAATATGTTGTGGAGTCCGTTTTTTTAAATTCATTTAAATAAAAAAATAATAGTATAATATTTTGATTGTCAAGTAATTATGTCGGTTTAAACCAAACGAATAAAAACAATAATTTTTTTAAGACAGCACTGATTAGTCGTTAAAAACGACACACAAAAAACAGCATTTTTTACAAACACAAGTAGCAAACTATGAACACACGTCAAACACTCTTGGCACTCCTCGTGGTGTGCGCCACTCTCTCTTTTTTATCTGCTCAAAATCGAACTTGCTCTGCTCCCGAAGTTCTTGAAAATTTACTCAAATCAAATACAGACATCCAAGAAAGGATAAACGACATTGAGCGTCACACGCAAGCTTTCGTTCAACGTAACCCCTCAGTATCGGAGCGTACTGTTATCAATATTCCCGTTGTTGTTCATATCGTTTATAATACGGCAGCGGAAAACATCTCTGATGTACAGGTGCAATCGCAAATTGATGTTTTGAACAAAGATTTTCGCAAACTCAATGCGGAAGCGGCTTCAATCCCCAGCTCTTTTTTCAATTTAGCGGCTGATGTGGAAATCAATTTTTGCCTTGCGCAAATTACACCAACAGGTACTGCGACAAGTGGGATTGACCGCTATCGTACCTCAAAAACCGGTTGGACAAGTAATGACGATATGAAACGCCCAACCAAAGACGGTGTTGCGTCTTGGGATGGTACACGTTATCTTAATATATGGGTCTGCAATCTTGGAAATGGTTCATTGGGCTATTCCTCTTTCCCAGGTGCCCCCCTCAGTACAGACGGCGTCGTGATTGATTATCGTTATTTTGGCACAAAAAATACGCGCGCACCTTTTGATTTAGGACGCACAACAACGCACGAAGTCGGGCATTGGCTCAATTTATTTCATATCTGGGGCGATACACGTTGTGGTGATGACCATGTTAACGATACGCCTTTGCACCATGGTGCGAATTTCGGTTGCCCTGCTTCACCTACATACAGTAACACATGCGGCAATAATATCGTCGAAATGACGATGAATTTTATGGATTATACCAACGATGCCTGTATGGCGATGTTCTCAAATGGTCAAAAATTACGCATGAGGGCTTTATTTGTTCAAGGCGGTGCACGCTATAGCTTTGTTGAATCAACGCTGTGCGGCGCAGTTGTCGAGCCCACCATTTGTGCGATTCCTACCAATATTACTTTGCTAAATGTTGCTGAAACAACGGCTAAAATAACTTGGAATCGTGATGAGAACGCACGTTCATACACCGTAGCATACAAAGCCAATAATGTTTCTAATTGGATTACTATTCCTAATGTTGCCATTAATAGTTTTAATTTGAGCACTTTAAATAGTTCAACAATTTATAATGTTCGTGTCAAAACGATTTGTAATACAGGTGGAGAAAGTGAATTTTCAGCAATTATTAATTTTGCGACCCATACAAAAGTGGTCATTCCACTTTTATGTTCCGATAATTTTGAGCCAAACAATACCCGTTCTTCAGCGCAACGCATTAATACAAATAAGATTGAAAAAGCCTTAATTGGTTCTTTGGGTGACAAAGACTGGTATTATTTTCATGCTGTTGCAGGGATGCAATGTACTTTTTCGCTTACCAATTTACCTGCTGACTATGATGTTAAACTCTATGATTCAAAACTTCGTTTGGTAAGGTCATCTGAAAATATGGGTACAGCCAATGAATCTATCTCTTTTACAGCCGCCAAAACCGATTCATTTTTAGTTGTTGTTTATGGCTATAATGGGGCTTTTGATGCCAATAATTGTTATACATTTTCCATCAATACAAGTGTAACACCAATAAACAAAATTGAAAAATTGTCCGAAAATTTTCAAAATTTTCAAGATTATTCTGGCAATCGCAATGAAAATGGGCTTGATACTGAGGGGGCTATAAAAGTTTTTCCTAACCCAGCAACGGAAGGTGTGGCGATACAAATTGCCCCTGAAAGTGAATCTAATGCGACAATCATATTGACCAATTTATCAGGTCAAACGGTTATGACAGAAACGCGTTGGATGTCAAAATCGGCTAATATCGTTAAGTTGGATGTGTCAATGATTCCTAATGGTTTATACTTTATAACTGTTAGGCAAGGCAATCAGTTATGGACTAAAAAATTGATGAAAAAATAGTCATTTATAAAGATAAAAGTTTGCTACAAATGTGCTGTCAAACTTGATTTGTAAAGCAATGTCTCAAAAGTAGGCATTGCTTTTTTTTTTAACGAAATCTTTAATTTTTGTTAAAAAACCCTTCTCAGTACCCTTCAAACTTATCTATGCCTAACTTTGTAGCTTATTTTAATCAAAAATTTTCAATAAAACATGAAGAAAGTATTGATTTTCAGTCTATTAGCTGCTTTAGTGGGCGGCACTATCGCTTGTAAAAAGGATGTTGATGAAGATAAACTCATCACAGATTACTTGACAACAAATAAATTGGTTGCTGAAAAAACACCCGAGGGCGTATACTACATCATCGAAACACAAGGCACGGGTTCAACAACGACACCTACCATCAGCAATACGGTAACTGTTAAATACAAAGGTTACCTTTTGAATGGCAATGTTTTTGACCAAAATCAAACGGTTGGTATTACCTCTCCGTTGGCTAACCTCATCAAAGGTTGGCAAATTGGTTTAGCTAAATTCAAAAAAGGTGGTAAAGGTCGTTTGTTTATTCCGTCTGCTTATGGTTATGGTAGTGCTGGTTCGGGTAGTGCTATTCCTGGCAATTCACCATTAATTTTTGACATCGAATTGGTGGACTTTAAATAATTATGAATTATGAATTATGAATTATTTTTTAAGAGTTTGTTTTGCAGTTAGAATAATACTTTTAAGCATTTTTAAAAGTTCTGAACAGTCAGCCTGAATTGAAACAAAAGCTGTTTCATTGATAAAATTTGTTGCTTTTAGCAACTCTAACCAATAAAGAGTTTCATCAGCTTCTTTTTGAGCAATACTCAATTTATGAATAAAGTCAGCTTTACTTTCACCATTTAAGGCTTCTCTTACATTCGCACCGATTGAAGTGCCAGATTTAAGGACTTGTTTACTCAATACGTACTCTTTCTTTGTGTCTATCAAGTGACTATACATTTTGATTATTCTAATTGAAAATTGAAATGATTTATCTTTAATTAAGTTTTCTTTCATAATATAAACCTTTAATTGTTATAAAAATAATTCATAATTCATAATTCATAATTCATAATTCATAATTCATAATTCATAATTCATAATTCATTTTAATACCCCAACAAATCCACATTCACAATCTTACGCGGCAGCCAAATCCGCATCTCACCCAATCCACGATTGCAACGGGCATAAAAAGGAATGAGGGTCAAAGGCTGTAATTGACTACTGATTTTTGTGCCATTGTCTTCAATCGTAACAGCCGTTGCGGTACTTTTCACAACCATAACGCCATTCAATAAATCCTTGCGATATTCCGTTGAAAATGTCGCATTATCCCCTAAAACAAGGTTACTCGCGCGATTATTATTGTCTACAAACTCTGCACAATAAACAATAGGACCCCTCAGTATAGCCGTCTTTCCTATATCATTTTTGACGTTTTCATTGGCATGAACTCGACGAACTTCCATCGGTAAATTCACTTCAACGACATCACCTTTTTTCCAATCTCTTGTTATAATCGCATAACCTTTATCCAAGGTGTAATAAAACTCCTGACCATTAACTTTAATGACGGCTCTTTGCGTCGAATTATCAGAAAATTGGTATAAATTACTTGGAAAAGCCTCATTTCGCGCATATCCTGGAATACGCACTCGCAGATTAAAATTGTTTTTATCGAACTGATTAACTGTAATTTTCACCATGCCGTCCCATGGATAATCACTTTTTTGACTCAAATTTATTTTATTGCCATTATCCAAAACAACATTCACGGTACTTGTTGAAAAAAGGTTGATATACACATCGTTATCCTTGTCTGCATACATATAACCTGGCAAAGAAGGGATAAAACGCACGATATTCGTCGGGCAACATGAGCAACCAAACCAAGCTGAACGGGCGGCTTCGCCTGTCGGTTTGCCGTTGCGTGTATTTGTTTCCATCGGATTGGTATAGAAAAATCCTTTGCCATCCAGACTCACACCCGCTAAAAAACCATTGTAGATAATGCGTTCCACAACGTCAAAATATTTCCCATCGCCATTCAACAAAAACATTCTGTAATTCCAATAAGCGTTGCCAATAGCAGCACACGTTTCGCAATAGGCATCTTCATTTGGCAGTTCGTAATTGTCGCCAAAAGCCTCGCCATTGCCCGCAGCCCCGATACCGCCTGTGATGTATGTTTTTTTAGTCACGGCATTGAGCCAAATTTTATTAATCGCATCAATATAGCTTTGTTCATCCGTCAATGCCGCTACGTCCGCCATGCCTGTATAGAGATACGCCGCCCGCACGGCATGACCGACCGCTTCCGTTTGTTCCGTAACAGGTTTATGGTTTTGCCAATACGAGCCATTTTCCCACAAATCTTTACTTGTTTTAGAATAGGTTTTTGTGCGACCTCGTGCATCAATAAAAAATTTGGCGAGGTTGAGGTACTTGATTTGACCTGTTACGCGATAAAGTTTAACCAATCCCATTTCAACTACTTCATGTCCAGGGGCTACCATTAATTTGCCTTTTCCAAAGGTTTTGTCCAATAAATCAGCATTTTTCAAGGCAATATCTAACAGATTCCGCTTTTTAGTGGCTAAAAAATGCGCTGCTGCCGCTTCAAAAAGGTGTCCAGAATTGTACAATTCATGGCTCAATTCCTCCTCATTAACCCAACGGGTTTTACCCATCCAACTATGACCCGCCGCAGAATCAATTGACCGCGCCGTATAAAGATATCCGTCTGGTTCTTGCGCTTTTGCCACTATGGCAATCAACGAATCGCATAATTTATCCAAAACAGGGTCTGGATACATGTGCAGTGCATAAGCCGCACCTTCTAAAGTTTTGTAAATATCGGTATCATCAAAAGGATAAATCGAGCATAGTTTGCCTTCATGTGCCGCCGCATTCGTGAAGTTTTTGACCCGCCCAGTCTCAATGCACTTTGAAAAATTGTGTGGAATGCTTGCTTTTCGATTGATTTCCATACGCGGTAACCAAAAATTGTCCTGCAACGTCACCTGAGTGAAATTGACACCATGATAAGGATAATCGCCTTTGGCTTGTTGCGAAAAAACGAAATAAGGTAGAACAGTTAGGAGAAGAATGGTGCAGTTTTTCATTTATAAAGTATAGTTTTAGTAAAAAAATAAGTTGTTTGACAGTAATAGTCTTGTTTTGCAAATGATGAGGGAAATTTTTAAAAATTTCCCTCATCTGTAAATCCCTCATCAATATCAATAAATGCTGACATGAATATGGTCATCATGACGAACAGAAATACAAGGCGGTGGCTTCACTTTCGGTTGATTTGCGAAGCCTAAGCGTTTCTCCAAATGCGGTTCAATTATAATGGTATTCACATGAGGGTCAGCAATAAAAAATCGTATCAAAGCGGCTGTATGTTTTGCATCGAAAGGATAACGCTGTTTATTAGATTGGGAAATCACATTATTTCGCATAAAACTGTATTGCCAACCGCCATGTTCCGCGCAAAATTCAGCGCGGTTTTCTTCTCCTGGACGTGGCTCTTCACACACGCCATAGCCGAGCCATGATGGACGTTCTGCGGTTGGTTTTTGCGTTTCAGCGTCTAAATACATAAAAGATAAGTCAATTTTACGACCATCGTCGTGGCTCAAATGGGGTTCTAATGGAAATCCAACCCAAAACGGGAAATTACAATCCAAGTAAGTCACAACAAGACTTGTATCGGAGGCAGATAATTTTTGAGCGACCCCCTCAGTAACCGTTCGCAAGGCAGGCACAACATAATGCCGATTGAGTATCACCGTCCAACGACTGTGTTGCCGCACGTGCGGATTCATCTCGTCATAAGGCATAGGCACACGCCCATATTTTTCTGCCAATGGCGGCACGACAACAAACGTTGTAAAACCATATAATATACAGAAAACACTGATATTCAAAGCAATATGCAGTATTGGACGCCCAATTTGTTTCTTTAAAAGCATAAAAATTGGTAAACACAAAAGATAAACAATGCCCCCGATTTGTGTCAACAAGGTCAGAAAGATAAAAAGGAGCACCTTCCCTATTATGTTTAAAATACGTTTTCTCATTTGAGAGTTTATTGAATGAATGACTGTGCGAATCTAAAAAAAATTAATAATTACTCCGCCAAAACCGTCCGCATTTTCTGTATCAATGTTCGACCCCCCTCAGTATAAAGTGTCAAAATGGCGGGGTTCTTTTCAGAAAGCATCAAAATCGAAAAATTATCGGCAATAATTTCGTCTGCATGAATAATGTATTGGGTATTATAATTTTGTTGAAACATATCATTGATACCCTGTGTGTCAAGCGTACTTTGTTGCAGGTTGCCGTGCGTCATGACAACAAGCGATTTGGCATCGGCAGAAGGTTCAATTTCAAAATAATTCCAGCCCATATTATCAAAAAAATTAGGATTGCTTGCTGACCATGTATTGCTTTTGGCATACAATAAAGGGATAGCAAAAACGCTTTTATTGCCAGCCACAGTTAGAGTGGTTGCCCAACGTTGCTCCACGCCGTCGGGGTTCGTTATGAGGCGTTTCGCGAGCGAGTCGTTGATAATCAACGGATTAGCCATTTTTTTAAAACCAATAAGGGCGTATAATTGTGCTTTTACTGAGGGGCGGGTGCGGGTGACGATGTGGCTAATTTCATGCAATAAGACTTTCAAAAACTCTTCATAATTACGTTTCGCTAAGGCTTGTTTGGGAATGATGATGCAATTTTCACGTGTATAATAGGTGTCTTCGCCATATGCTTGCCCATGCGATTTGATGAGTAAAATATCATTAGGAAAGAATTTATCGGATACATTTTGGCATAAATGAAAGGCGTCATTCATTGCTTTGACGATAAATTCAGATTCTTCTTTGTTGAATGTTGAGACATCGTGTTGCAAAAAATCTTTATAATCTCTAATGACTTCATCTTTTAACGCCGTAATAGGATATTCTTTTTTCATTTGAATTGCGGCATCTATCGCCGTTATTTTATCAAAAAAATGCTCTGAATCATCGCGAATAATGGCTGTTGAAGCAGCCACACTGTCCAAAAATTGTACTTTATTGATGCCTGAGAGTTGAATTTCTGTCGTTTTTGAGGTGGTTTTCGCCGTTTCAGATATGCAAAAAGTAAAAATGAGTAATGTAATCAGTAGATAAAAAGGTAGGTTAGTAGAACGCATTGTCTATGTGTTTTAATAGAATAAAAAATGAAAGTTCTGTTTTGAATTCAAAAGGCAAAAAAACGGAGAAGAATTGACATTTCTTTGATAAATCTGTTTTTCACGTAAATTTGCGCCTCTTTATCCAAAATCCACGTTTTGAACAACAGTTTGTATAAAAATATTAAAATAAAATATTAACCGAATATGAATCCGAAACACATCCAAATCATTGCCAACGCTTTGGGCATCAGAACCCAACAAGTTGAAAATACGGCTCAATTGCTCGACGAAGGTGCAACGATTCCCTTTATTTCGCGCTATCGCAAAGAGGTGACAGGCTCACTCGATGAAGTTCAGGTCGGCGACATCAAAACGCAATATCAAAAGCTGCAAGATCTCGAAAAACGCCGCGAAGCCATCTTGAAAAGCATTGAAGAACAAGGGAAGTTGACCGATGATTTGCGTAAACGCATTCAAGCCACCTACAATTTAATCGATTTGGAAGATATGTATTTGCCTTACAAACAAAAGCGCAAAACTCGGGCTTCTATGGCGCGTGAAAAAGGTTTAGAACCGTTGGCAGTAGAACTTTTTATGCAAAAAGTACGGGATGTAGAGACTTTAGCCGCTAAATTTCTCAATGAGCAAGTCGAAACAATTGAAGAGGCTTTGGCGGGTGCGCGGGATATTATCGCTGAAATGGTTAACGAAGACGAAAGGGCGCGGGCAACGGTGCGCAATATCTACAATCGGGAAGCCCATATTCGTTCAAAATTGGTGAAATCAAAAGAAGCAGAAGCGGCAAAATACAAGGACTATTTTGATTTTTCTGAACCCCTCAGTAAATCGCCGTCCCACAGGCTTTTAGCGATGCGTCGAGGTGAAGATGAAGGCTTTTTAAGGGTCGGTATTGCGCCTCAAGACGAGGCATTTGTCGTCCATAAATTGGAAGATTTGTTTTTAATTGCCCGTAACGAAGCCGCAGACGAAGTGCAAAAAGCGATTTCAGATGCCTACGAACGTCTGTTATCGCCCAGTATTGAGACTGAATTTAGAAACCTATCAAAAGACAAAGCGGATGCCGAAGCGATAGCCGTTTTCATTGAAAATTTACGTCAACTACTACTTCAAGCACCTTTAGGGCAACGTCGTGTCATGGGTATTGACCCTGGTTTTAGGACAGGTTGTAAAATCGTTTGCCTTGATGAAAGCGGTAATTTGAAGGAAAATGCTACGATTTATCTGCATAATGAAGCTGAAGCCGTTGACAAAATCAAAAAACTCGTGCAAAAGCATCAGATAGAATCTATAGCTATTGGCAACGGCACGGGCGGACGCGAGACGGAGGCTTTGTGTCAATCCGTTGCCTTTTCGACCCCCCTCAGTATATTCAGTGTCAACGAAGCAGGCGCGTCTATTTATTCCGCCTCTGACGTTGCGCGCGCCGAATTTCCAGATTTGGACTTGACGGTGCGCGGGTCGGTCTCCATTGGTCGTCGTTTGATGGATCCGTTGGCGGAATTGGTCAAAATTGACCCAAAATCCATTGGCGTTGGGCAATACCAACACGATGTCAATCAATCGGCATTGAAAGAAAGTTTGGATAGAACCGTTGAAAGTTGTGTGAACTTAGTTGGCGTCAATCTCAACACAGCGAGTAAGCATCTATTGACATACGTATCGGGTTTGGGTCCGAGTTTGGCGCAAAATATTGTCAATTATCGGGCTGAAAATGGCGCATTTAAGAGCCGCAGCCAAATCAAAAAAGTGCCGCGTTTGGGCGAAAAGGCTTTTGAACAATGTGCAGGTTTCCTCCGTATTCGCGAGGCGAGCAATCCGTTAGACAATTCAGCCGTGCATCCTGAAAGTTATCCGATTGTGGAAAGCATGGCAAAGGATTTGGGCGTTAAAATTGCGGATTTGATTCAAAACAAGACGTTGCGGCAACAAATAAAATTGGAAAAATACGTCACAAAGACCGTCGGTTTGCCCACTTTGACCGATATTTTGAAAGAACTCGATAAGCCAGGACTCGACCCACGCGGCGAAGCCAAAGCCTTTAGCTTCGGCAATGTCCATAAAATCGAAGACTTAACCGTCGGTATGGTTTTGCCAGGCATTGTGACAAATATCACTGCCTTTGGGGCGTTTGTGGACATCGGCGTGAAGCAAGATGGCTTAGTACACATCTCTCAAATGTCCAATCGGTTCATCAAAAACCCGAATGAGGTGGTGAAATTGCGGCAAGAAGTGGATGTGAAAGTGATGGAAGTGGATGCGGTAAGGAAACGGGTGACGCTGTCTATGAAAGATGTGTAAGGGTATTTGATAATTCTAATCAAAAAGAGTATTTTTGTTGAAAAATAATAAAAAATGAATGTTTTAGAACTAAAAGGAAGCATTGTAGATATGGTTGCTCATTTGGAAAGCCCAAAAGAGTTGACGCGCTTACGTGAGTTAATAAAAGAATTCATTCAGTCGCCTAATGATTATGACGTTTATGAAGATACTTATGAACTGACTGATGCACAAGAAATGGAACTCAATGAAGCGATTCAAGAGACTTACGACCCTTCTAAATTGACACCGCACAGTGAGGTGGTTAAAATGATGAATCAATGGCTAAAAGAATAGAATGGTCACAAAAGGCAATTCGGGCGTTGAATTATAACATTATGTATCTCAAAAACGAAGTGTCTTTCGCTTCTGCTGAAAATTTTGTCAAGGCGATTCAACAGCGTATCGAGCAAGTCGAGAAGCATCCAACAATGGGCAGAAAAGCACCGAATCGAAAGACTATTCGGTTTGTATTGGTCGGTAAGAACTATCGGCTTTATTATCGCCTACATGGTTCGACTCTTTATATAACTGCGCTTTTCGATACACGACAAACACCTGATAAACGTCCTTACTAAGATTTTGATAAAACCTAGCCCCCCTCAGTATAAAAGCCTTGACAGTGAAAGTTCATCATTGTCAAGGCTTTTTGCTTTTTGCAGACACCAATAAGCGAATTTACTGAGGGGGGTAAAATACCGCAAACCGCAGCGGGTAAAACGAAGCCCATTATACCGTTATAGTTGCTTTTTAGACTCCAATAAGGTGCTTATAACACGTTCTTTGCTGTATTCATTTACGAAATAATAGCTGTCCAAGAAATGATTATCATAAAATATGAGCATTTATATGCGCTCAATAGACACACAGGTAGCCGATTATAGCCGTTTAGATACGCTTAATAGGCACACGGGTAGCGAATTATTGGCGTTTAGATACACTCAATAGACATAAGGGTAGTACTAACAGTCTTTCAGATGCATTTAATAGGCACACTGGTAGCCGATTATGGACTTTTACATACGCCGAATAGACACACGGGTAGCGGACAATAGACATAGGGGGTAAGCCGAAAAATGCGTTTAGAAACAGATAAAATACCTGTACATATATGGACGGCGTGGCTAAACAGACTAAAAAGTTATTTTTACCTCATTAATGCAATAATCGAAAGATTGTATCTATTTTTAGGCGTTCATATCTTAACGATATATCCTAAAATCAAATAGCTCTAAAAATGACAAACCCATTTACTTATCGTTCCATGATTAAAGCAAAATTATTGTATGAAAAACTGTTTGTATCAATAAATAGACTTTTTGTTATATAATTCTATTTTTTGAAACAAAAAATAGAATTCCAAACGAAAAATTGTCAACTTGCATCCTAAAATTAAATTAATTAAGAGATGAAACTGCAAGAGAAAATTAGCATTGACGAATTTGATGGAAAACAATTCCAAGTTAGATTATTTGAATCAATTCCAGCTAACCATAAAAAAGCTGTCATTACTCATTATCTCCACAATATTAACAATGGAATTTCAAAGCATTACGAAAAAGATGCTTTAAAGTATATTGAACAAATAGTTAAATATAAACAGGAAGAAGGAGAATTATCATATGCAGCTGAAAATGCTTTGCAACAATTACTTTTTGAAGTTGAAAATGTTCCATTTAAAACGCCTAAAAACTATAAATTCAAGTTTATTGATTTGTTCGCAGGTATTGGTGGATTTAGAATAGCGATGCAAAATTTAGGTGGTAAATGTGTTTTTACAAGTGAATGGGATAAAAATGCTCAAATAACTTACAAAACTAACTTTGGAGAAGTACCTTTTGGAGACATAACTAAAGAAGAGACAAAAAAATTTATTCCAGATATTTTTGATGTTTTATGTGCGGGTTTTCCTTGTCAAGCATTTTCAATAGCTGGGCGAAGAGGTGGATTTGAAGATACAAGAGGTACTTTATTTTTTGAGGTGGCGGAAATTATTAAAAGAAAAAAACCAAAAGCTTTCTTTCTTGAAAATGTAAAAGGATTACGTAATCATGATAAAGGAAAAACTTTAGAAACAATCCTTAACGTTTTACGCAATGATTTGGACTATTTTGTACCAAATCCTCAAATTATTAATGCAAAGAACTTTGGGGTTCCACAAAATAGAGAGCGTATTTATATTGTAGGTTTTCATAAAGATACAGCAGTTACAGAATTTGAATATCCTAAACCAACAAATGAAGCAGTTTCCTTTTCAAAAATAAAAGAGAAACAAACGGTTCCCACAAAATACTATCTCTCAACTCAATATATGCACACCCTCCGTAATCACAAATCAAGGCATGAAAGTAAAGGTAATGGTTTTGGTTTTGAGATTATTTCTGACGATGCAATAGCTAATGCCATTGTTGTTGGTGGCATGGGACGCGAAAGAAATTTAGTTATTGACAATCGTATTATTGATTTTACTGCAACTACAAAAATAAAAGGAGTAGTTAATCGAGAGGGTATTCGTAAAATGACACCGAGAGAATGGGCGAGATTACAAGGTTTTCCTGATAATTTTGAAATCCCTGTTGCTGATGTATCGGCTTACAAACAATTCGGAAATTCCGTTGCAATTCCAGCAATTCAAGCAACTGCAAACAAAATCTTAGAAAAAATTGGTTTAATTTTGAATGATAACAGGAAATAAAGGAGAATGGAGTGAAATATATGCATTGTTTAAGTTACTTGGAGATACTAAACTCTTTGTTGGCGATGCTCATTTAAATAAAGTTGAAGAAATATTTTATCCAATAATTAAAATCATTCGTGATGAAATACACAACAGTTTCGAATATGAAGTTTCGGGAGATATTGTGTTTGTGCGGGGAGGAGAAAATATCTTGGTAATACCAATTTTTATATTTGCTGAACAGGCTGCAAATCTTTTATCTAAAATTAAAGATGCTACAGGGGCATCATTCAGTATTTCTGAAACAGAAGTTTTCATGAATAATGTTTTTTGTGGTACTTTAAAAGCTAAATCTTCCTCAAAAACAGATATTCGTATCGTTATACATGACCCTCAAATAAATCAAGCAACAGAATTAGGATTTAGCATAAAATCACAGTTAGGTGGTAATCCTACACTACTAAATGCAGGAAAAACAACAAATTTCATTTATCATGTAACTGATTTTAACTCAACTTCCGAGAAATTAGAAGCGATTAATAACATTGATACGAAAAATAAGATAAAAGATAGGATTCAAACAATCCAAAATTTAGGAGGACAATTAAAGTTCATAGAGCTTGAACAAGCTGTTTTTGAAAATAATTTGGTTCTAATTGATAGTTTACTACCCCATATTTTGGGCGATATGATTAAAACTTTCTTTTCATCCAATTTAACTTCAATTAAAGATTTAACAGCTGCTATAACTGCGTCTAATCCATTAAATTTTAATACGAAATTTGCACATTCTTTTTATGAATATAAAATAAAACGTTTTTTGATGGATGTTGCTTTAGGAATGACTCCTTCTAAAGTTTGGAATGGTCTCTACGATGCAACAGGTGGATATTTAATCGTAAAAGACACAGGTGATATATTGTGTTATCATATTTATAATCGTAATCAATTTGAAGACTATCTGTTTACAAATACCAAACTTGAAACAGCAAGTAGTACAAGACACGGTTTTGGGAATATATATGAGTATAGAGGACTTTTTCTGTTCAAACTTAACTTACAAATACGTTTCAAATAGTAATAGTTCTATACACACAGCATAACCCTACTTCCCCACAAAAGCCCAACGCACCTTACCTTTCACCCGTTTCATACAGATATCACCATCTTTCTTAACGCATATCATATCAAAGAGGGATAAGTTTGTTTTTTGCTTTTCGAAAGCGAAAGCGTCAGTTTTTTCATTGGTGGAGATAAGTTCAATCTGGTTGGGCGGGTTTATTTCGCCGTTGTAATCAAAAAAAATATTGTAATGCGTGTAGGGTTCTAAACCCGTTATCGTTCCGTCGTCATTAAAGTGTACAGCTGTTTGACCGAGTGTATATTGTCCGCCGACGAGGGTATTCGCCAAAATAACTTCACTCTTTTTGCCCGTGCCAACTTTTTTGAGGGTTGCTTTGCCGACTTTTATCGTGTGCTCATCTATGACTTCTATATCGTCGCGTTTTTCATTACTCCCCTCAGTATCGTAGAGGGAATAGAACTTATCGTCCAATTTGCGCAAAACACAACCCATGCCTTCATGAAAATTAAAGCCCATTTGGACACTCGACGAATCAATGTCTAAAGTCGTCACTTCTGTTGTATTGTCAAATTGTACTTTGCCTAATGTTGCGCCTTTGTTCATGGCATCGAGATATTTCACATTGATCCAAGCCCCACGTAAAGAGGCAAAAGTATCAATTTTTGAGACAGTTGCGGTTGTAACCGTTGTTGATGCGTTGCTTGTATTTTGATTTTTACAAGCCATAAAGAAAAGCATCGTTAAAGCGGAAAAAAGAATGTTGTAGATTTTCATAGAAGTAAATCTTAAAAAGTGATTGCATTAAAGAATGTTTTTTGTTTCGACTGTTTCAGCTTGGTTTCAATTTTTGTCATACACAAAGATACAACGATTATGAGATTTGAAACTTCAAAAAAAAAATGTCGTTTGAGAGACGATATATCTTTATTCACTTTAAAACATCCAGAAAATGACTGCTAAACCAGTTTTCCTCATTCTATCTTTGCTGTGTATGTGTACACCCAAGACAATGGTTGCACAAAAAACACCTTTTTACAATTTCGTCCCAGGTTATATTTTACAACCCAATGGGGATACGCTGAAAGGGCAAATTGATTATGGCGAATGGTCCGAAACGCCGAAATGGGTGCGTTTCAGAACCGATAATCAAAGCGAGGGAAAAAAGTACGAGATGTCGGACATGAATGGTTTTGGCATTTTATCGCCTCGAATCGAGCATTACATTAAGGCAAGGATACTGTATTACGATGAACCTTTGTCGGGTGCAGATATGACGACTTACGACAATCTTCGAGTCATTAACGCCGACCCGCAATTGAATCAAGATACCGTTTTTTTGTGGACATTAGCGAAAGGCACGGTCAATCTGTATGAATGGGAGAATCCTAAGCAGAAAAGGTATCATTATTTTATTGAAAAAGGTCAATCGGGTATTAAAGAGTTGGTCACACGAAATGTTCTGATTAAAAACTATAATCAACGTATGAGTGTCAAAATAGAAGCCTACAGACAACAATTGACTAACCTTTTTTCTGATTGTCCGAAATTAGAAAAGGATATTAAAAACTTGTTTTTTTCGAGGTCTCATATCGTTGCGTTGATTAGCAAATACAATAATTGTACGGGTAAAAACCTATATGCCCAAAAGAAGGAAAAAGCCAAAGGCTCTTTTGCTGTGATGAGCGGAGCGACTTTACCGGTTTTGTCGCTTTTGGATAGATACCATAATAATATAAATGGCAGTGGATCACCGAAACAATTCATTATGGGCAGTTTAATGCCTCCAATTGGCGTGAGTTACGGATTACAAATGCTTCATACTTTTAGTATTGGATTTGAATTGCAATTGTCGTCTTATAAAACTAAAAACATTACAAACTATAATGGCATAGGTTTTACGCGACATACCGAAGTGGATATGGATATATTGAGTAGCAAATTGAATTTTTATAGTATTTATTTTTTCAATCGAAGCACGAAAATCAAACCTTATGCAAAAATGGGTTTTGGATATGCCTATTTTTTAAAGCATAACTATAAAGAAACAGTTGAAGAAGACAATATTGTTTATTCTGTTGAGGATATTAAATTAAAAAAGGCTCAAGGTTCTGTTTTTTTAGGGTTGGGCAGTCAATTGAAACGCCTTTCATTAGAGGCGCGGGTTGAATTAGGTTTGACTAACCTTCGCGAACCATCTTACTTTAATGAACAGCTCAATATACACAGTGCGTCCATTTTAGCGATTTACGCTTTTTAAAGAACAAAAGAGACCCCCTCAGTCATTCTTTCAGCTTGATGAAGCCAAAGGCATCATATTTTGACCCAAAAGCTTTTTCATACACCAAAAAGAATATGATTTGCATCTCAAAAAGAAAACGATATGGTATGAAACAGAAAAATAGTATCGAAAACATCGAACTTTTCTTTGTTTGTCCCCAAAATTGGGACGAAATGACGATTTGCGGCAATGGACGATTTTGTGGCGTTTGTCAAAAAACGGTCTATGACTTTACGGATAAATCGCAAGCCGCGTATCAAGACATTGTGCAAAAACACAATGGACAAGTTTGTGGACGTTTTCGCAAAGCCCAAATGACCCCCTCAGTAAATTGGGCAAAAGTAGCGGCTTTGGCAGCTTTGGGTTCGTTTGCAGTCGCTGGAAATGCTCAAAAAGTAGATTCAATTGTTATAGAAAAACCTGTAAAATTCATAGAAAAAAATGAGTTTATGGGATTGATTGTTGAAACACAGCCGGGGTTTATAGGTGGAACTAAAGCTATGTTTGAATTTTTAAGAAAGAACATAGTGTACCCGAATAATTATGGTACTTACAATGGTATTGTTTTTATTGGATTTGAGGTTGATACCAATGGTGATTTGTCAAACATCAAAGTCAAAAGAGGTTTTCATCCACAATTTGATGCCGAAGCGGTTCGCGTCGTAAAGTTGATGTCAAAAGGTTATTGGAAAGGGGCAACACAAAGCGGAAAGTCTGTAAAAGTGGCTTATACGATTCCGATTAAATTTTCTGTGGAATGAATAGATGAGAACACAAGTATCCGATACAGAAATTTAATAGAAATTGATTTTTTGAAAAATCAATTTCTATTAAATTTCTGTATCGGATACTTTTAGAAACTTTGTAAACCCCGTATTTATTCTAACCTTTGTGCCGATTAAAATACATTCATTAAATTAAGGTGCAACCGTTCCAAAAGTTTTAAACGTTTGGAATGGTGTGGTTAAAGATTAAACAATGCAAAGCAAGACCCGTCTCTCCGTCAACATCAATAAAATAGCCGTTTTACGCAATTCCCGCGGCGGCAACCTGCCCGATTTAATACAAATGGCAAAAGATTGTGAAGCCTTTGGTGCAGAAGGCATCACGGTGCATCCCCGTCCTGACGAACGGCATATCCGTTTTGCAGATGTCTATGATTTAAAAAGGGTTGTGACCACCGAATTTAATATTGAAGGCAATCCAGATGAAAATTGGATGCAATTGGTGCTCGACAATCAACCTGCACAAGCAACGCTCGTACCCGATGACCCGACACAATTAACCTCTGACCACGGTTGGGATACATGGAAAGATGCCGATTTTTTGAAAAAAACACTCGAGATACTGAGGGGGGCAGATATAAGGACTTCTCTGTTTGTAGATGCAGATGTTCGCATGGTGGAAGGTGCGGCAGAAGTGGGTGCGGACAGAATTGAGTTTTATACAGGCATGTACGCCAAGGACTTTTCAAAGAATAAAGAACAAGCCGTTGCTGCTCACGCAAAAGCGGCAAAAAGAGCTGTCGAATTGGGTTTAGGCATCAATGCGGGGCATGATTTGAATCTGGAAAACCTCAAATATTACAAGCAACATGTCGTGGGTTTAGAAGAAGTGTCTATTGGTCATGCCTTAATCTCTGATGCTTTGTATTATGGTTTACACAATACAATACAGATGTATCTACGGCAATTGAAATAGAAAATTTTTGCGCAGTCAGGCTTTGCCAAATATTAAAAAACCATATTGAAAAAAAAATATTTATAAAAAAAATGTAATTAAATATTGACTTCTTCCTAAAATCCTTTAATTTTGTTTTTATCAAAGTTTGACAAACACATGTTAAGCATTTGAGAACAATTACATAAGCATCGTTGAACCGAATACTGAACAACACATTTAGAACCATAGAAAATAATAAATCCACACTGTCAAACCATTGAAGACTTGATCACGTACCGTATCTATTGACTCAAAAACTTTCCTTCTTTTAACACTTTTTCTACCGACTATTTTTTATTGATAACACGATGATGTCGAGATGACGATGATTATGTTTTCTGCTTATGTGCTCTTGAAGGCGTAACATAAGGCACATGCTTTTTATTTACCAAATGATTAACCTGCTTATATGATTTACGAGGCATTAAATAGACTTTTGATTGAACTTCGGGCATATCTGATGTCGGTGACTCCGTCTGTCGGTATTACTGATAGCAATATTGCACTTAATAATGTTGCGCTTGTTGACGCATCGGATGCCGCAAATGACATTCGTAATCATCATGTGATTATCTCTCTTGTCAATATAGAAGAAGAAAGTAGTTTAAAAAATGGTTTACATTATCGGAGAACGCCTATTGGCGGCATTGAATATGAAAATCCACCTGTTTATCTGAATTTATATTTACTCTTTACAGCAAATTTTCCAAATAATTACCCAAGTTCACTTGTGTTGTTAGGCTTAGTCATTCAGTGTTTTCAAGGTCAAAACAGTTTCACGATAGCATCAGATGAAGGCGAATTGCAGCTAACGCTTGACCTTTATACTATGACATTTGAGCAGATTAATCATTTGTGGGGTTCATTGGGCGGAAAACAAATACCCTTTGTGATGTATAAAGCACGACTAGTCAGAATTACAGATAGACGGCTTAAAGGTACGGGTAGTCCAATTACTGAAATTTTATCTGAATCATATCCTAACTTATAACAGAATAATTATGTCTTTTAAAATATCATTTAGACGCTTAACTGAAGTACGTATTTTACATAGTTTTTATCTCGAAAATGATGCAGCAATGCCCTTTTATTCTTTGTCAGAGGAGAATAAAGCGCAACGGCTTATCAAAAGTGGTTATGACATCAGGAAAGATATAGACATAAAGCCTACTGAGGGGTGTGCGCGTTTTTTGAAAAATCATAAAATTGCTTTTTTACCAACGTTTATGGGTTTTGTTCTTGCTATTGAAGTGGTTGATAAAGAAGGGGTGATAAAACCCAAATCGAGTTTTCCAACAGCGTGGCGGTTGGCTTTCGACATCACTATCAAAAATGCCGATTGGGTCACTTTTTCAAATACCAAAATAAAGACAGCAGATTCACCTTTGCGATTGTATTACACTAACAATCAAGATATTGTAGGAAAAGTCATGCCTTCATTAGCTGTACCGTTATCGATTTTTGATAATTCAAAAAAGTATGAAATGGGGGAGTGGACGATTCAAACAAATACACCTCGACGTGCGCAAGATAATAATGGACAATGGCTAACCACTGAACCGTATCATCAATATGCCACGGAGGCAGACCGTCGTGCCTTGCCGCGCCCATGTCGCTTTTCGCCGCCCTTGCCGACGGCAAATAAAGTAGTAGTGACATTGACTAAAATGATAGATGCGAACATTCCGCCTTTTGAAGCCAAATGGACTGTGGTGAGTGGTTCAGATGACCCCCTCAGTAAAATTGCCCTTGATTTGACCCTAAACCCTTTAAATAAAGAGTTTATCCTTTCGGGTTTGTATCAACTTAAAATCTATTGTCAAGATAAAGATAATGTAGAAAAAACAGTCATTTATCAAAATGTCGCTTTGATGGACGATATAAAACCCGCCTGTTTTGGTGTCGTCGAATTGGTTCAAAACGCCAATTTACCCGATGTGCAAAAACTGCTGAATCATGATGGAAGTCTTGTTGACGGAGGCAGAATCTTTGACATTAGGCTGCAAAACCGCATAACATATTGGCAATATAAAGAAAGAAAAGGTGCCGTCTTGAACGACGTAGATAATGCCCACAATGATATTTTGGATGCGACATTGGGGACAAAAAAACCACGTGCCTTGACACGTGCTCAAATGCCTATTGACTTGTCGGACGAAATAAAATTGCCAAGCCCAAGCCGATTGACAATTAGAGAAAAAGACAATCGCTTCTATACAGAGGTTTTGTATTAGTATATAATGAATAATTATTAATTCACTCTTTTAATCATCCAAAAAACAAATTGCAATGGCAAATGATTATAAAACGCCAGGTGTTTATATCGAGGAAATACCAAAATTTCCCCCTTCAGTCGCACAAGTAGAAACGGCAATTCCTGCCTTTATCGGTTATACCGCAAAAGCTCGTCGCGACGGTGAAGACCGAGTGAGCAGACCGACCCGTATCACCTCTCTTTTGGAATACCAAGAATATTTTGGTGGACCTGAACTTGAGGAAGCGATTCTCGTACATGTTGAACGGGAATCGTCAGGTGGCAAAATCACCAAAGAAATATGGACAGCGGATTTTGACCCTAATAAACAAGCCTCAAAGCATATCATGTATTATGCTTTGCAGTCCTACTTCGACAATGGCGGTGGACCTTGCTATATTGTATCGGTTGGTGGCTACCTCGGTACGGTGGGTGCGGATATTCCACAAGCCGCTTTATTGGCGGGATTGAACGCTTTGAAGGAAGAGGATGAACCAACGCTCATTGTTTTTCCAGAAGGGCAAGGGGTAGAGGAAGGCGAGTATTTTTCACTGCTCAATACGGCTTTGACACAATGCAATGACTTAAAAGACCGCTTTGTCATCATGGATTTGCACACACCGCAGCGTCAATTGACGGCAACGCAAAAGGAAACGGCAGTTACGGCTTTCCGTTCAGGTATAACGCAATTCTTGAAATATGGGGCAGCTTATTTTCCAAATATCAAGACTGTTTTCAATTATACCTACGATGAAACGACCGTCAATGTCAGCATTGTCGAAAATGGGGGTACGCCGGTAGTGGTTACCTTTTCAACTTTGAACAATGCTCAAAAATCGAAAGCAAAATTGGCAATTGATAGTTTGTCTATCAGTTTACCACCGAGTGCCGCCGTTGCGGGCGTTTATGCACGCGTTGACTCTAATCGGGGTGTTTGGAAAGCACCCGCCAATGAAAATATTACATCCATAGATGGCTTGAGTTTTAAACTCACAGATGAGGCGCAAGAATCGCTCAATGTCCATGCCGATACGGGTAAAAGCATCAACGCCATTCGCTTTTTCACAGGTAAAGGTTATAAAATTTGGGGTGCAAGAACCCTTGCGGGCAATGACAACGAGTGGCGTTATGTTCCCGTTCGCCGCTTTTTCAATATGGTTGAAGAATCGGTCAAAAAGGCAACTTATCCCTTCGTTTTTGAGCCAAATGATGCCAATACATGGGTGCGGGTGCGTGCCATGATTGAGAATTTCTTGATACTGCAATGGCGTGCAGGAGCTTTACAAGGCGATAAACCCGATAAAGCCTTCTACGTTGCCGTAGGGCTCGGACAAACGATGACGGCATTGGATATACTCGAAGGACGCATGATAGTCGAAATTGGAATGGCAGTGGTACGTCCAGCAGAGTTTATTATTCTGCGGTTTAGCCATAAAATGGCTGAAGCTTAATAAATGCCCCCCTCAGTATCCACCTATTTTTTTAATCCATTTTTTTAAAACCAAATATAAATCCAGTCATGGCAAATTCAAAAGAAGAAAAACAAGCACTTGCCGTAGCAGCAGATGACACACCGAAATCCGCAACAGACCAAACATTTGCGGATTATCAGGAAGCGCTGACCAAAACCGATATGCCTGATGCCGATACGCGTGCAAGCACGACCTCTTCGGACTATAATAGTAAACGTTTGGCTCGTTGGAAAAAGAAATGTATGCTCCAACGGCAGGAAAAAACATTTAAAGTCTATCAGTCTTTAAATGAGACAATTGGCATATTTGCTCAAAAAGATGCGGGTGAAATTCGTAAGAAAATTGACCAAAATATAGATGCCAATAGTAAAAAAGTAGGTGCTAAACTTGCCGAAACGACAAAAGCCATTAAAGACGCACGTACAAAACTCGAAGCCTTGAAAAAGAAAGGTGAGGAGTTGGATACGGCGGCAAATAGCCATGCGATGTCGGCAGATTTGGCGGCTATTATCAAAATTATTGGCAAAAAAGAAGATGCTTTAAAGCTGTTTTCTGACCTAAAAGATTTTGGTGCGAAAGCCTACGAAAGGGGCGACGATACGGCAGAAGTCGCTATCAGAACGGCAGGTATTCATGCCAGTGCCAATATCGAAAGCCTGAAACCGATGGGTGTGGATATTGAAAAAGCGACGACAGAATTACAAGCTGATTTGGTTAAAAATATCAAAGATGCCAGTGCTGTTGCCGCAGCGACGCGTGAAGGGTATCAGACCATTATGCAACAGCTTGTGTCAGCCAAATATGCTTGGTATGAGGCTAAACTTTCATTTTTTGGCATTTATGATACGAGTGAAAAGGTCAAAAACCCTGATTGTGATTTCAATCAGAACATAGCGAAAGACCTCGACAATTTGCAAAAAGCATTAGAAGATAATTTTAAAAAAGCCTCAACTACGGCAAAACAGCAATAGTTTGAGTCAGACATTTTAAAAATAATAATCATGGCAAATCAAAATCCATTGGCTGATACAGCTTATAACTATATTGAGCATTACAAAGAGCTTGTCAAAGATGCGACACGCCGACTTGAAACTGCAGGTCAATCGCTGGCAACAGCGACTGATACGCTTGCTGACGACGAGGTGCGTTTCGCCTATTTGGAAGACCTATTGAAGCGTCTGCAACAAACGGACAAGACTTATGCTCAAGCTTCTGCAATTATCGCTCGCGCCGTCAGTTTATCTACAATCATTGTCGAAAACGTGCATTTCGTAGTAGAAGCGATTGAACTGCTCATGTGCAGTGTGCGTCGCATGTCTCGGTCTGCCGACAATTTAAAAGGCAGAATTGATGATGTCAAAAAGCAGTTAAACAATCTTGATAAAAACAATGGCTTGTATAAAAAACTGCTTGAGTTTGAGGATAAAAATAATGATGCCATCAATGCGAATAAAGAGGCGATTAAAAAGAGCCTCGATATGCTCAAAGAGATTTACATATTGCATGTGAATTTGGCTGGTAGAACGCAGAATATTATGAAAAAGATAGGTGATTACAGCGGGCACATCATCTTTTACGGCGAACAAGGTATTACGGAATCATGTGGCAGAGTAGAGATTTTTGAGCATTGCTCCGACGAAATGCAAGGTTTGGTTTCTCATTTTGTTTGGTTACAAAAACTGTTGAATGAAAATTCTGCCTATCCAACGGCTGACATGAACAAAGAAGAAAGGGATGCGATTCCATGCGAAGTTGATGAAAAAGCAAAAACAACTTTTCCGCTTGATAAAGGGGCAAATAGTGGCTTTGTTGCAGAAATTTCAAGTGAAAAAGTGAAAGCAGAAACATCGCGGACAAAATCGAAATCGGCTTTTCAAAGTGCTTTGTCCAATCGAGATGGCGTTCAAGCCGAACTTGCAGGTTATCAAGCTGCACTAAAAGCAGCAGAAGATGCGCGCAAAGTGACGGCTGCATAAGCCTTATACTGAGGGGGGCGTTTCCTTTAGGTTTAAACCAAAATTTCTAAATTTTTTAAAATATAAATTGACAAATGGCTGAATATCCGCTTCCAAAATTTCATTTCCAAGTCGAATGGGGTGGCACCAAAATCGGTTTTACTGAAGTCACAGGCTTATCGGTTGAGACCGAAGTTATTGAATATCGGCAAGGTGCTTCAAAAGAGTATAATAAAACCAAACAGCCTGGCTTGCAAAAGTACGGCGACCTTACCCTCAAACGAGGCACTTTTGAGAGTGACAACGAGTACTATAAGTGGTGGGACGAAACCAAACTTTTTGAGGAAAAAGGTGCAAAATTCCGTCGCGACATCACCATCAGTTTGCTCAATGAAAAGCATGAACCGGTTGTGGTTTGGAAAATCAAAAAGGCTTGGCCCAAAAAAGTATCTTCTGCCGACCTCAAAGCCGATGCGAATGAAATCGCTATCGAAAGCATCGAGTTGGCACACGAAGGCATTGTTATTCAAAATCCAGCTTGATACTGAGGGGGTGCAAAATTTATAAAAAATGGCAGAAGCACGTTCTAAAATTTCAGACCCAACGTATTATCCGCCAGTCGGTTTTCATTTTCGGGTGCGGGGCGGTGGCGGTGATATGGACATTGCTTTTCAATCGGTTTCTGGACTGAATGTTCAATTGCAGACGGAATCGTATAAGGAAGGTGGTGAAAACCGCTATGAACACACCTTACCTGTGCGCACCAAATATTCAGATTTGGTGTTGAAACGGGGCGTTATTTCAAGCGGTCAATCAGATTTGACAAAATGGTTTCAAGATGCTTTTCACCATTTTGAATTTAAAGGTAAAGATTTAACTGTCGAATTATTGAATGAAAAATCCGAGCCTTTGATGTATTGGAAAGTCATCAACGCTTTACCAAAAAATTGGAAATTCGGGGATATGAATGCTGAAAGGGGTGAAGTTTTTATTGAAACAATGGAATTGAGTTACAGTTATTGTGAATTTAAAGAATAGTAAAAAATGCCTATTGAAATCAATGAATTGAATATTCACGTCAACTTAGACGACTCCGGTGGCAACCAAAACGGTGAGGGTGCTAACCAGGGCGGCGGCGATGCTGACGCAGAGAAAGCATTGATTGACAAAGTGGTTGAGCAAGTTTTAAACATCATTAGAGAACAAACCGAACGATGACGCTATGGCTGATGGCAAATTTATACGCGTAACAATTGAAGCTTTTTCAGATAAAAAATTGCAGAACTCTCTTGGAAAGCCTTATGAATTGCCCTTAAATCCTGAGCAATACAGCCAGAATTTTAAGGTCGAATTGGATAGGTCGCGTGGGAGTGGCAGTGCAGGTACAGCCCTCAAATTCAAGTCGGTTGCACCCGAACAGTTGCAATTAGAATTTATGTTTGACAGCACGGGCGCCATTCTCGATTATCCGAAAAAAGGCACCGCGCGTGAGCAAGTCAATGAGTTTATGGCTTTTGTTTATGATATGCACGGTCCGATTCATCAGCCTAAGTTCTTAAAACTGAAATGGGGTAAAAACCTTTTTACGCATCAAGAGCATGGTTTTGACTGTATTGTTAGCAATTTGGACATCCGGTACATTCTTTTCAACCGTGCGGGAGAAGCATTGAGGGCAAAGGTTAATGCGACGTTTTTGCGTTATATCGAGCAAACTAAAGAGACAATCATTGCCGACCGTCAGTCGCCCGATTTGACGCATGTACGGGCTGCCAACGATGGAGACCGCTTGACGCTGATGACTTATGATATTTATGCTGACCAAAGTTTCTACCTAAAAGTAGCGCGCGCCAATAATTTGACGACGTTCAGAAAGTTGAAACCAGGCGCAGAAATCTTTTTTCCACCCATTGATAAATCCGCTTGACTATGCCTTCATCCACAGGAGAACGCTTGATTCCGAATGACTCAAAACACGATGTTGTATCGCTTGATGTCTTGATAAATGGAACAAATGTCGCTACAAAACATCAGATATTGTCTGTTACTGTTACGAAGGAGGTCAACCGTATTCCAACGGCAAAGGTCAATATCATAGATGGCAACGCGGCAGATGAAACCTTTGCCGTTAGTGAAACAAATGATTTCATCCCTGGCAATAAGATAGAAATTAAAGCAGGGCGAGACGGTATCAATAAGACTATTTTCAAAGGCATTATCCTCAAACATAGCCTTAAAGTGAGGCAAGGCGGTGACTCTATGTTGAGTATTGAGGCAAAAGACGAAACCATAAAGCTGACTGTTGGGCGTAAAAACAAGTATTTTGAAGATGTAAAAGACAGCGATGCGATTTCAACCGTTCTTTCTGCCCTCAAAGGAAGTGTGGATGCAACGGCAGTGATGCACAAGGAAATTGTCCAATTCAATGCAACAGATTGGGATTTCGTCATGATGCGCGCTGAAATGAATGGGCTTTTGCTGATACCCAATGACGGCAAAGTAGATGTTAAGAAGCCTGATACTTCAACATCACCTATTTTAAATCTGACTTATGGTTCAGATTTATTAGAATTTGAAACGGAAATGGATGCTCAATATCAATGGTCAAGTGTGGAAGCGAAGGCATGGGATTTCAGCGGTCAGACGCTTTTTGAGTCAGACGCTTCATCAGCGGGTAGTTTTACAGAGCATGGTAATCTATCGGGCAAAAAGTTGTCCGATGTTTTGGGATTGGATAAATTGGCGTTGCACCACAGTGGGCGAGTTTCAGAACCTGAATTGAAGGCTTGGGCAGAAGCGACAATGTTGCGCAGTCGTATGTCCAAAATTCGAGGTCGTGCTAAGTTCATTGGTTTTTCGGATTTAAAGCCAGGCAACACCGTTTCACTGAGGGGTCTCGGCGCACGGTTCAATGGCAAAGCTTATGTCACCGCTGTTCGACATGAATTAGCCGCCGGGACGTGGTTTACCCATGCGCAGTTTGGCTTGAGTCCTAACTTCTTTTATGAAAAAACGGACATTTCTGCACCGCCGGCAGGTGGTTTGTTACCTGCTGTATCGGGTTTGCAAATTGGCATTGTTTCACAATTACAAGAAGATCCAGATGGCGAAGACCGTATTTTGGTCAAAATGCCGCTTGTCAGTATGGCAGATAAAGGTATTTGGGCAAGGTTGGCTACCCTCGATGCAGGGAAAGAGCGGGGTACTTTTTTCAGACCTGAGATAGGCGATGAAGTTATTTTAGGTTTTGTCAATGACGACCCGCGCGATGCGGTTGTTTTAGGCATGTTGCACAGCAGTAAACTTCCTGTCCCTGAAAAAGCTAAAGACGATAACCATATCAAAGGTTTGGTGACACGCAGCAAAATGAAGGTGACGTTCGACGATGATAAAAAAATCATCACCATTGAAACACCTGCTGGTAACAAAGTGGTCATCAGTGAAGACGAAAAAAGCATCACAACAACGGATCAAAATGGCAATGAATCAAAAATGTCTAAAGATGGCATTGCCGTCAAAAGTTCAAAAGATGTTAAAATTGAAGCATCCGGTAATGTCAGTATTGAAGCGAAAGGCGATGTGAGTATCAAAGGCAAAAATGTAAAAATTGAAGCCCAAATGAATCTCGAAGCCAAAGGTGGCGCGAATGCCAAATTAGAAGGCGGTGCACAAACCGTTGTCAAAGGTGCAATGGTAATGATTAATTAATTCCTAATTCCTAATTTAAAAAAATGCCTCCAGCAGCGCGATTAACAGATATGCACGTTTGCCCACTTTTGACGGGTCCTGTGCCTCATGTAGGTGGACCGATAACGGGACCAGGTGCGGCGACTGTCCTCATCGGTGGTTTGCCAGCTGCCGTGGTGGGTGATATGGCGGTATGTACGGGTCCTCCCGATACGATTGCCAAAGGGTCTGCAACGGTCATGATTGGTGGCAAACCTGCAGCACGTATGGGCGATACAATGGCTCACGGTGGCAGCATCATATTAGGATTGCCGACGGTAATGATAGGCGGTTGAAGGCTGTTTTGCGAAAAATATGATGCCTTTGGCTTCATCAAGCTGAAAGCATGATTGAGGGGGTCTCAAAGGAGCAATATTGGATGTACGACATTTTAAACATTTCGTACGTCACCATGAATCATTGATAATCAAAGTTTTATCATTCATCATTCATTATTAAAACAAATGCTTGAACGACAAAAATTTCTCGGACGGGGCTGGGCTTTTCCGCCCACTTTTAGCCGAAGAGCCGACAACAACAGTGGCGTAGAAATGGTCGAAGCCAAATTGGACATTGATCAAAGCCTCGAAATTTTGCTCGCCACATCGTTGGGTGAAAGGGTGATGCAACCGACCTATGGTTGCAACTTGAAAGATTACCAATTTGAACCCATGAATGCCTCTCTCGTTGGGCGATTGCGCGACCTGATTGCAAATGCAATTCTTTATCACGAACCGCGCATTCATGTTCAAAAAATTGAAATCTCGGAAGCAGACAACCTTTTGGGCAAACTGCTGATTAACATTGAATATACCATACGGACGACAAATTCAAGATACAATTATGTCTATGATTTTTACTTAAAAGAGGCATCTAATTAATTGATAATGGAAAATGGATAATGGATAATTTTTAGCATTATCCGTTATCCATTTTCCCTTATCCCTTATCCATTATCAACTATCCATTTTCCATTAAAAAATATGTTCAACTTTTCTCAAAATACGCACCCTTTGACGCGCGATGGCAAAAGCCAAGGCGACCGACAAAACCTACGGGCTTTGTCGCCCGACTTTGCACAGCCTGACAATCGTGACGAAAAGAAATTATTGGCATATTTATATGAATTTGCTAAAGCGGTGATTTTTATTGAGGAAGACAAAACGCAGGACAATTGGCAAGAGTTCTTTCGGACTGGCTCATCTGTGCAGTTGGCATTGATTGCACAATTTGATGCTGAAACATTGCAAAAAGATTTCAAAGATGCCCAAATGCGCTTTGCAGATGGTTTGGAAGTGGGCAATTTTTATCCTTTAGTTGATTTTATATTTGAAACAGCATTGACTATTGATAGGTGGCATCAAGCCCTTTCGAGCGATACAGAATTTATTGATGGACAATTAGTTATAAATGAAAATCCTTTGCGTTTGACCATTCAAAATCTCATCCAATCCAATTTACAATCTGCTTTAAAGCAACTCATAGGTGTGGCAAACAGTTTGTCAGATTTCAAAATTGCCCCCCTCAGTATTCAGTATCAAATAGTACAAGATGACTTGCAGAAAGAGGCTATTTCAGACCAAATAAGACATGCGCGTTATGTCTTGCCTGATTTTAAAAATGAGACCAAAATCCTTTGGGCGATTTCGCCTACCGATTTTTTCCTCCGAGATGCAGCTTTGCAAGAAGCGATGAATACGCCTCACAGCTTTCAAGCGGTGGCGATGGGGCGTTTGACCGATTTGTTTTCGATTTTTTATAAAGCCGTTCATGAAATTGTCTCTGGTACTGAGGGGGTCTCTATTTTGCAACCGACGCAAATGCACGAGCCTCATTTGGGCTTAATATATGCTTTTTTGAAATTATTTAGTTTTGCCCAAAGCGACTTGAATCAGATGCCACAACGACATCTCGATTTTTATTTCCGACAAGTCTTGGGCTTAAAACCACGTCCCTTCGTTCCCGATGAAGCACATCTTATTTTTGACGTCAATAAGTCTTTCCCAACTGCCAAAATAGGTGAAAAAGCCTTGATAAAGGACGGAAAAGACAGTCTAAAAGCAGAAATTCAATTTGCCACAGCTGATGAATTGGTGGCGACACAAGCGCAAGTAGCGACCTTGCGCACCCTCCATTATGACAACACGACGACACTTTATGCTGCCCCTGTTGCCAATTCTGCCGATGGCAATGGCGCACCTTTTCCACCGAATACCGATACAAGTTGGGCTGCACTCGGCTCTACCGAAACGCCAAAGGCAAGGGTCGGTTTATTGATGGCGTCGCCAGTTTTGCGACTTGCGGAAGGGGCGCGTGCAGTAACTTTAACGATAACAACAAAAGAAAGTATAAAGACTGTTGTAACAGACTTTTCTAAGATTTTCGACATCGAATTATCGGGTAAAAAAGGCTGGTTTAAGCCAAATACGCCGCCAACGATTAATATTAAAGGTTTAGAGTTGACTTTAAAGTTTACTTTACAGCCAACTGACCAAGCAGTCGTTGCCGCTAACCCTTCAGTATTAAAAGCTGATTTTGGGGTCACAGAGCCTTTGATGAAGTTGGTCTTAAACCTTGATTCGTACAGTTTTTACAATATTTTTAAAAATGCCACTATTGAAAAAGTCACATTAAATACAGACGTTAAGGGTGTTACTAATTTTATCGTTCAAAATCAAAACGGCTTGCTCGATGCGACAAAACCATTCCAGCCGTTTGGCGCACAACCTAAAGCAGGAGATACTTTTTACGTCGGCAGCGATGAAGCATTTAGAAAAAAATTAACAAGTTTAACTTTCAAACTGCCATTGGTTGGTGTATCTGCGTCATTGGAAAGTTATTATAGATTTTACAATGATGTTCCGGGTATTGCTCTTCCAAAAAAAACTGATTATAACCTTGATATTCAATTCATTAAGGAAGGTGCTTTTAGTGCTAAAATCAATAAGCCCTTGTTTGATAATACAAACGATGCCATTAGATTCACAAATATTGACAATGATTTATTGACGAACCCCTCAGTATTGACCCAATTTTTGGCAGGTGAAACACAACGAGGATTTGTTAAATGGACTTTAAAAGGCGACTTTTTACATTCAAGATATGCTGAAGTAGCTGAAAAAAGAGCAAAAAGCATTGCTGCCCAAAACCCACCACCAGCAGATAAGTCAATGCCAAATCTTCCTTTGACACCCATAATTCAAAGCCTTACTATGGATTACGAGGCAGAACACGATTTAGGAACAGCTTTTCAAATTTTTCATCTATACCCATTTGAAGAAACAAATAGGGTGACAATAACGAAAGGAGACAGTTTGTTGCCAAAGTTTGAAACATCAGAAACTAAAGTTATCCAAGGCGCATTGTATGTGGGTTTAGCAGCCGCACATGCGAATGAAACATTGAGTATTTTGTTTCAGCTCAATGAACCCTCTGCAAATCCATATTCGGATTCAGCAAAAATAGAATGGTCGTATCTTGTTGATAATCAATGGCATAAGTTGCATGATGGCGAACATATTTTGTCCGATACAACGGAAGGTTTTATTCGTTCGGGCATTGTGCAACTCGTTTTGCCTTTTACGATAAGTTCAAAAAACACGACCATACTACCCCCTCAGTATTTATGGCTTAGGGCGGCTACGGATGATCATGCAGAAGCAACTTGTCGGGTCATCGGCGTTCACACACAAGCCGTTCGTGCTGTTTTTGAAAATAAGGGGAATGATTTGGAACGTTTGAATGTGCCTTTGGCGGCAAGTTCGCTCAAAAAGATGGTTGAGCCTTTGGGCGACATTAAATCGGTGGCGCAGCCTTACGATTCTTTTGGTGGTCGTGCGCCTGAAACGGCATCTGCTTTTTACAGGCGTTCGAGTGAACATTTGCGTCATAAAGGGCGTGCCATTACGCTCAATGACTACGAATCTCTGGTTTTAGCGGCTTTTCCAGATATTTATAAGGTTAAGTGCATCACGCATACCTTAGCCGAAAGGGTTCAAGTGGGGGCAAAAGATAAATTAATTGCACCAGGTTACGTGACGGTTGTGGTCATTCCAAATTTAGCAACACAGCCTTTGGTTGAACGCTTTGAACCTAAAGTGTCTCGAGGACGGTTGGACGATATTAATGATTTTTTGAAAAAACGCATAGCACCTTTTGTACAATTAGACGTCATGAATGCCATTTTTGAACCGATTGATACTATGTCTAAAATCACATTTGTTAAAGGAAAAAGTCCTGCTTTTTACCAAAATCAATTGAATTTGGACTTAAAACGCTACTTCGCACCGTGGGCATTTGACCCAACTGCTAAAATTGAATTTGGCGGACAAATATTCCCCAGTTCGATTTTAGGCTTTATGGAGCAGCGTGATTATGTAAATTTTGTTGAAGATTTTAAAGTAACAAAAAGTAGGGATTCAAACACCACATCAGAGGGAAAGACAGATGATGAAGGCGTTTTGACAACGGAAACAGCACGCGGTATTTTTGTTTCGGGTAAGAATGAGATAATCTTAGCATAAGTACACGTTTAGAAACTTTTTACATTCGAGCGTTGATTGATTATAGTCAAGTATCGGATATTTTAAAAATATCCGATACTTAAGTATTTAGTGTATTGTTTTTGGTGTTTAGATATTGCAGAAGCAATTGATTTTCAATGCCTAAACCGATTCTAAACACTCGATTACTAAATACAACACACTTAAGAAAAAAAAACAGACAGAAGCGAAAAAGTATACGCTTTGTTTTAATATTCGATATTCACTTAATAAAAAACCTTTGAAGATGGTTATCAAATATAGAGGGGATTTAACGACACTGTTCAACAACAATGTAGTGCCTGAAGGTAAGAGCTTCGAAACGCTCATTAACGCGGTTTTGGTCAAGCGAGACGACCAGTTTTATGGTAAATGGCAACCAGGCGTTGGTTATCAACCGGGCGATGTGGTGCTGCATAACCAGATGTTCTATTATTTCTTCAAAAAGGAAAATACCGATGCGGACGATGATTGTAATTGTGACGATTGCGGCAACAAAGCCCCTTCGGAAGACAGTTGTTGCTGGAAACAGGTGCGTTTTGACGTGAATGACCATGATTGGGAATTTATTGAGGACGAAACAGACAGTAAAAAAAAGGTGGGTCTTTACGCTGCTGTAACAGGTAAAATCGGTATGGGTACGGGCAAAGATGCAGCCGCTTATTTTCACATCAACGACGATAAAAGAGGCGGCGGGCAATTGTTATTCAACCCTTTAGATGTTCAAGGTCAGAGATTGCCGATGCTGAAAATGCTCAACCTTTCGATGCAACCTAAACTCAAAGAAGGCGAAGAAGAACCTCCCATGCCTTCGTTTGTTTCCCAAAGTCTTGACGAAAAAAAGGTCATTTACGTGACGGATACTGAGGGGTATCTTTTCAGCCAAACAGACTCGGTCATCTTTGGCGTCACATCTGGTGAGAAAACAAACGCAGAAATTCAGCAGCGAAAAAAATCAATTGAAGAAATTGTGCCGCCCATGCTGTTGGAGAAGCCTTTGATGTTTATCACATCTATGGAACAAAATCCGCGTGTGGGTATTGGTACGGATGCCCCAAAAGCGACGTTGGATTTAAATCTCGAAGGGCGCGGACAAATTCGCGCGGATGCGGGTGAAGACAATGTACCCGACATCACAATTATTAATAAATCGTTTAGCCAAGACACCTATTTGTCTGAAGCGATTGATGCCCAACAGGCTGCGCTCGTGACAAACGCAGCGCAAGGCTTTGTGTTCAAATCAGATTACAGCTATGCGGAACGGTTTCGGAAATGTGGCGATGAGCGCATGCAATCGGGTAAACCTTTGATGGTTATTCAACCCGATGAATCCATTCAGGTAAAGGTGGGTATTGGTACAACAAACCCTGTGACACAAGTAGAAGCGGTAGGCAAAGAGGGTAAAATTCAGATGTCTTTGAATGACAAAAACCCTTCTTTAAACATCATCAACACCATAGAAAGGAATGAAAATCCTGTTGATACTAATTTTTTGGCTTTGGGCGCTATGGGCGCACAAACCGAACAACAAGCCGTATTGTCAACCAATTCGCAAGACGGTTTTGTTTTTCGACACAGCCAGCATCATGGCGGCGATATCCCAACTGTGAATCGAGGCACTAAGTTTTTGTACCTCAAACGCGAAAAGTCCAGCACCGAAGCCTTCTCTTTGATTATGGATGGACGTGTGGCTGCCAAAGGCTTGTTTGTCGCAGCAGCGCCCGACGATGCAGCGCATCTGGCGAAAAACAAAGCTTTAGCACTTATTAATGGCTTTAAACCTGCCTATTTTAATGCACCAGACAGAGAGGAACGGCAGTACGGCTTTTTGGCATCTGAAATGCCCAATGGATTAGAGGGTTTTGCCAAAGATTTTGATGGCTTAAGCATACAAGACAATGCTATTGCTTACCACAGCATCGTGGCGTTACTCGTCGGGGCGGTCAAGGATTTGACGGCAACGGTCAATCAAATGCAAGACAAAATCAAAGAATTAGAAAATCGAAGGGGGAAATAAATAATGAATAATGCCCAAACCATACCACCAAAAGATAAGCCTTTCGCGCTCAACGCGCCGAAGCACCTCGACTATGACTTCCTGCGTGAAGCGGGTCTGCGGCATATTCAGGATTTGTCGGGGCAGCTTTGGACAGACCACAACACCCACGACCCAGGCATTACGATTTTAGAAGTTCTGTGTTATGCCCTAACTGATTTAACATATCGGACACAACTGCCAGATGCCGACCTATTCGCACCTGACCCTAAAAACCGCACAACAATAGGCGATGATAATTTTCCAACGGCTTATACGATGCTGACGTGCAATCCATTGACGGAACTCGATTGGCGAAAATTGTTGCTCGACATCAAAGGGGTTAGAAATGCTTGGCTTATGCCAATTGAAACGGAGAAATTAGCCGACATAACCTCTAAAAAGGAGAAAAACGACATTGTTTTGGGCACAGGTAAAGAGGCACGTCTTTGGAAAAATGAATTGTGGCAGACTGAAAGCCTTGTCTTTTTGGATAAAGTAAAAAAAGAATTAACTTTTGAAAATGATGCTTCAAAGGTTACAAACTACCCCCTCAGTATTCGAGGCGTTTATAAAGTATTTTTAGAACTTGAACAAACTGTTGAAGACAAAGAGCCAATTTTGCAAGAAGTCAATCAGCGTTTGGCGGGTTTTCGCAATCTGTGTGAGGACTTTGGCAACATCAGTTTCGTGCAAGACGAGCCTTTGACGCTGTGTGCAGAGTTTGAACTCGATGCAACAGCGCAACCCGATACAGTGATGCTTGATATTTTCAATCGCCTTCAAGAGTATTTTTCGCCAACCATTCAGTTTTATACGTTGAGCGACATGTTGAAGAAGGGGCGGACGATGGAGGAAATATTTGAAGGTCGTCCGATGTTACCCGAGTCACATGGTTTTGTAGATACAACTGAATTGGAGGCTTTGACTTTACCGTCAGAATTACGGGTTTCGGATGTGTATCACCTCATTCTCGGCGATGATTTGAAGGAAAATCCCGATGGTTTGAAAGGTGTTGAGGGCATTTCAGCTATTAAAAAACTACTGGTCATTAATCCGAAAACGGACAAAATGCAGCAAGGTGAGGTTTGGAAAGTCCGCATTACTGAGGGGTCACGTCCTACTTTGAACGTGGCGCAATCCATCGCCAGTATTACATTTTTCAAACGAGGGATACCGTATCGCGTCAATGCGGCGCGGGTGACCAATTTGTTTGAAAAACGTTTGACGAACCCTTCAAAAGTGATTTTTAACCTTAAAGATGAACAAGTTAAGGGCAAAACCAATCTCGATAAAGCAGTGCCATTGGGTGAACATCGTCCCGACTTGGGTCTGCATATCTCTATTCAAAATGAGTTCCCAGTCGTTTACGGCATTGGTGCATCGGCTGTGCCTGAGGCTGCGGGTATAAAACGACAAGCACAAGCGGCGCAACTTAAAGGCTATCTGACTTTTTTTGACCATTTATTAGCCAATTATTTAGCGCAAATTGCCAATCTCCGCACCTTTTTTTCACCCAAATTGACCAATGATGGACCGACATTGTCACCCGATTTGAGCATTGAAAAGGCGTGGTTGGGCTTGTCTTCTGATTATTTTGCGCCCCTTGCACCTGTTGCAGATTTACGTACCAGTATTCCAAATGCCGATTCTTTATTTGGTTTCGCTCAAAATGGACAGACGGTACAAATAGGTAGCTCGATGTCGCCTAAAACCAAACCTTTTTTCAAAGAAGGCGACCTGATAGGTGAAAGCCAAGCGACATATCCCACACCACACGATAGGGATAGGGCTTTGCGGCAACTGATAGCCGATGTTGATGCCGATTTGGTGAAAATTGAAACAAAAACGTGGACTCAAACGGGAGAGTTAGATAGATTTTACTTTCTTTTTGTCAGTCAAGTAGGTCGGAAAGTCACTTTGAGAAGTGTGAAAACTTATCCTTCCAAGACCGAAGCGAAAGCGGCGGCGCAAACCGTTCGTTTTGTCGCAACATTGGAATCCAGTTTTGACAAATACGATAATGTAACCGTTTTTCCGCCCAATTATACATTTAAACTCTTTTATAGACCCCCTCAGTATAACACCTATTTACGGTCAATTTTGGAAGATGAAGCGACATTTTTCAAGAACAAAAACCGCTTTTTTGACCACTTGTTAGGACGTTTTGCGGAAGATTTTACGGACTATACGCTTCTGACTTTTGCCACCTTACGCAATAATGGTTTGCAGATTGATGCTGAGAATAATGAGGTGATGAACCGCAAATTTGCTGTAGATAAAGCCCGTTTCCTTGAAAAATATCCCGAAATAAGCCGAAATAGAGCCAAAGCGAAGGATTTTTCGCAATCCCTTTGGACAGATGCGAACCAATCGGGTCTTGAAAACCGCGTGTCTAAACTCATAGGCATTCCAGAACGGGGCACTAAAACGCTCAACTATTTTGACATCACGTCCAAGCCAACACGTTATCGGTTTTTGATTTCCGATTATCATGGAAAGGCTTTGATGCGGAGTTCTCAAACGTTTTTAGAAAATATAAGAATTGAAAAAGATGAACAGGGTGTTGAGACCAAAATTAGAGAATCCGCAGAGGCACACACAGCCCGTTTGACCGCTTTGGCTTTGGGTAAAAACAAGACACTTTTAGAACCGACTTATTGCCTTGTCGAGCAAGTTTATGGCTTTCGTTTGTTGGACAATAAAGGCTGTCCTGTGGCGGAATCGGTGCATACTTTTGGTTCGGCGGCTTTGCGCGATACGCAGATGCGTTATGTGCAAGGCTTATTTGAAGGGGATGGTGTCATGCATGAATTTGGCACGCACACTGAAGGGGTGTTTTTTGAAATTAAGGACGATGAAGAAGGACTACTGCGCGCAGAAATGGGTGCGGCGGACGAAACAATAGCTTTAAGCAACCTCATTTTGTGTTTACAAGCCTTAACCGTTCGGTCAAATTGGCGACCGATTGATGAAGCAAATCAAAGGCGTTTTGGTTTTGAAATACTTGATAATCAAAGCGTTATAGCGACTTACTCTGTTTTTTGGGGCACAAAAAAAGAACGGGATGAACGCCTTAAAGCAGTGTTTAATTATTTTAAACGAAACAAATTGCTGTGGCAAACGCAGGCGCATCCACCGCGTCATCGGTGGCAATTAGTAGGACGGAATATTGCAACACTGCTTGTTGCGCGTCATTATTTCAGTACAACTCAACACACTGCTGCCGCTTGGTTAGAAGCGAAACGAGCGATTCTTGACAACAGTTTTGGCAAATTGGCGGCTGTTAATGTCGGTGATAAATTTGGCATTGAATTACAACGTTTTGTTAAGGACGATGATGGTCAAATCGACAATAATGAAAGCCTCATTCTGGCGCAAGCAACTTTTGAAAAAATAGGCGAGCGTGATGCGGCTATTCAAGCCATACAGTCATTGGCAAAAGCATTAGGCGATAGAACAGATACAACAGCACAAAATTTCTGGGAAAACCAAACCACTGAAAAGTGTGGCGCGGCTCAATTACATACAGAAGCAGGCAAATTTAGTTTGAACCTGCTCTTAGAAGACGGCAATGAAGGCTTGTATGGCGACCTTTTGTTTGATGATAAAAACAAAGCCCTTGAGGCGACTTTTACCATTGTGCCGACGACTACTGAGGGAGTGTCAAAAGTCGTTAATGTGGCAGAATTGCAAGATAATTATACCCTTTTTACGGATAATGGCGGCTGTATTCACAGTTTTAATGTCCAAAATGAGACCCATGTTTTAGCTAATTTCAAACCGTATTTGTATGGTGAAAATGAGGCAAAAACCAAAAAGCAAAGCATTATTAAAGCGGCACAAGAACATAAATTGGGCATTCGCCTAAAATACATCATCAATCAACGTTGGTTTGAAATCATGGACGATAGTTGTGATGAGCAAATCGTGCCGTTACTGAGGGGGTATAAAATAACAACGGATGCACAAGGTATTGTTGACCATTACAATAAATTTCGCGCAGAAATAAAGTTTAATGAGCTTAAACCAGAGATTACCAAAACGACCGAGGGGTTCGTTTTAGAATTCAAAAATTGGATAGAAAATAGTCTTCTTTTTAAAACAAAAGAAGAAGCGGAAACGGCAGCAAAGGCTTTTTCAAAATGGTTGTCAAACAATTTTGGCGATTATGATAAAAGCGAAATTGTATCTGTTGAGGCGGAATGCCCTACGTCTGGTGCATTCGATAATGCGAATCGTTGGCGATTGAGCGATGCAGATACCCCTGTTGCGCGTTATGTCGGACGCATTTTTGAGGGAGAAAGCGAAGTAGATGTCCTTGTTTTACTTGAAAAACTCATTAAACAATATGCGTGTGGGCAGCCGATGTTTTCAATGGTTTTTGAAAATACAGACAATTTTGACCGTGATATTTTAGGCAATTATTGGTTTGTGTTGCGTGATAGGCAGCAACGGTATTGGCGTAGCCCGACTATGCAACCTTTTGGTTCTGCAAGTGAAGCATTGACGGCTTTTGATGTACAACACGTGAGCTTGTTGATGCAGGCACGCAACATACAACATTATCGCATTCGCTCGAGAAAGGTTCAAAACCAAACTGTTTTTTTCATTGAACTGCTCGGTGCGAACGGCAAACCGATGGCGGAATCGGTTGACACAGCGACAGATACTGAGGGGGTCAATGATTTGATGGGCGCATTGCAGCAACATGCTGTGGCATATCCGATTGTAAAAAATACCGATGACAGTTTTAGTTTTCAGTTATTTAATGCGCAAAAACAAGCTGTTTCATGGCAAAGCAGCCGCTCTTTCAAGTCAAAAGAAGAAGCGAAAGCGGCTTTTAGGTCTTTTTTAGATATTTTAAAATACCGCTACAACTATCGCCTTATTACTTCCGACGAAGGTTGTCGCCTGTCTATTGAACTCGTGGAAGTGCTGTTGGACGAAGTGACGACGCAACGTTACAAAGAGACAGCAGATGAAGATACAAGTGATTGCGATTGGCTATCGGTTGAGTATTTTATTGATGACCTCGTGGACGCAGGTGAAGCAGCTTTTGTGCCGACTGTGGATTATTTGAATTGCTGCGGCTATGGCTTCAAAATGGCGCAAAAGGATTATCGTTTGGCGCGTCACCCTTTGGCTTTTCATAGCAGAACAGTGCGTGAACAACAGCGCGATGCCTTGTGGCATGATGCCCGTTGCCGAAAAGAGGCGACTACTGAGGAGTCTGTAATCGAAGTGTTAATAGATGCTATCGAAAAAGATAAATATAAGAAAATTGAAAAGATTTGTCGTTTTGAGGAAAAGAAGAAAAGAAATATTGTGATTGAAGGAACTAAAAAAGAAATTACGATTAAACATGAACAGAAAATTTATTTGTGGCAATACATAAGTAAGGACTCCACGAACTCATTTAATTCTGACAGCATTTGTGTTTGGGATGATATCACCGCTTGGGGCGGTGACACGAAAATAGAAAATAGCCTTGTAAATATACCTGAACTAACAGAAGATGATAAAAAGCAAGCTGAACAAGAAGCAAGCAACTTCATATTGAGCCGCCTTGAAGCCCGAAAAATAGCACTTAAAGAAGCGATTCTTGCCATGCCAAATGAGCGCAGTTGGCTTGTTTTGACGGATGCAGATGGTCAATTACAGCTCGGCATTACACGTGCCGATGGTACTTTGATTATTGTTTTTGAAGAATGGACAGCTGAGACTGCCGACGATATGAAGACGGAAATCGCTCTGCTTTACGAGTATATCAATGTCAGTTCTGAAGTCATTGCCTTACCCGATGGCGGTTATGGTTTTGAAATTAGAGAAAAAACAACGGACAAAACTGGCATATATATCAATGGATTTGTGAATCATAATTGTGATTCGATACCCGTTATATTGCCCGTTTTTAAGGTCGTTTGGCGGAATGTTGGCACTTATAAAACGGCAGGTGAAGCACAAGCCGCTGTTAATCATGTGCATAATTTGCTGTTAGACAAAGCCCATTATGCGCGTACAAATGCCGCCGATGGCTCGCCCACGCTTGAAATTGTTGACCCAACTAAAATAATTGCACAGCATCCGCGCACCTATACAACGCCAAGCGAACGTGATGCGGCTTGGCAACGCGTGCGTCAACACATTCATACTGAGGGGATGCACTTGGTTGAACATGTGCTGTTGCGCCCCCGTTTGGGCGAAAATAGGTTGACTGAAGAAGAAGCGGCTGTTTTATTGCCTTTTAAAAACGATAATTTGACCGCACCTGAAAAGCCGCAGCGGTTTCTTGAGGCAGTCAATAAACGCTTATTGCCGTCCTATTTAATTCGCAATGAAGAAGAACCCGTGCCAGAGCCTGAAAAAGAAATCAAAGCCTTTAATCCTTCAGACCAAGACGCACGGTTCAACGACTACATCATGGGAGCAGACCCGTATTCGTTTTGGCTAACGGTGGTGTTACCACATTGGTCTGACCGTTTTCGAGATTTGGATTTTCGAGACTTTTTTGAAGGCACGCTGCGACGTGAAGCACCTGCTCATGTGGGTTTAAACATCCTTTGGGTCAATCCATTACAGATGAAACGATTTGAAAAGGTTTGGCGGTCATGGCTTGAAGTGGCAACCGACCCGACACATAATTTATATACTTGTCGTAAGCAATGTTTGTTAGATGTTTTCAAAAACCTTAAAACCGTTACGCCGGAAGCAGGTTTGCTGGATTGCGAAGCGGGTGTTACAGGCAAATTGATATTATTGGACAAAACAACTTTGCGTTAGACAACTACAGTAAAACTTTCCAAAACTTTCAAACTTTTGGAAAGTTGTGCCTAAAATTAAATGATTCACCATTCACCGTTCAATTTTTAAAACCTTTGAATATGAGCACGACGATTCAACTACCCATTCCCATTTTTGAAAGCGGCTTACCGCTAAGTGTTGCTGATTTGAACAATATGTTCAATTATGCAGATGAAGGAGAACGTCATACGCGCATCTGTTTGATAGGTGCGGGTATTGTTTATGGGTTAAAGGTATCGGTGGATACAGGACTGAATATCAGCATCAGTGCTGGCGCGGGCGTGACCTCTCAAGGTTATTTGTATTGTCAAGAAAAATTAAAGACATTTTCAAAGTTTAAATCGGTGGGTGCTACCATAGAAACGAGTAATTATTCGTCTGCAAATCTGACAAATACAAATGTTTGGATGGATGGCGATGTGGCAACACGCAATAAAAAACCAGAAGACCCGACGCCCTTTAATTTTTCAGGAGTGGCTGAATTAGTGGCTGATGGCGGTAAAACCATCGACAGCAAGGCTTTAAATAACCGTGTTCTCGTCATTGTTTTTGAGCGTGTGAGCGTTAAACGCAATGGTTGTACCACCTGCAATAAAGGGTCAAACGGGCAAGTATATACACGTTTTCTTTTATTGAAAAAAGCAGAATGGGATCGGTTGTCAAAATGCGATTTGCTTAATATGCAAAGCAATCAAGGGACATTCCAATATCCGTATCTTCAACGTTTTGGTTTGGTTGATAACTGTGCTGATTTTTTCATTTACGATAGTTCAACAGCCTTAAATGGACAATATCAAAAGGTCGTTTCTGCTGCAGTTGAAACCTTGATGCCTGGTTTAATTGATATGGTGGATGCTTTTGCCCCCATGTTGAAGCGCAACAAAGCCGAAGATAAGGTCATTATCAGCAATGGCGTATCAACGGCATTGCATACAAAAGCCTCAAAACAATACAGTTATGATTACATCAAACACATAATTCAAGCATATTCGGAGTTGACGGAAAACCCATTGGTGCAGTCCATTGCGCAACTGCCGCCTGAATCATGTTTTCCTAAATATTTGACTTTGGCGCATTTCGTTTCTCGAGACGTAACAACAAATTCTATTGCACAAATAGAAATGCAAACCGAAGGCGTGCGGCTGCCTTTTTTTACGCCACCTTTTGAGGAAGCCAGCCGCACTTTTCAAGAAGCGAAGTTCCTCTACGAACGTATCATTGCCATGTTGAGTCCTGAAAATTTACTTTTTGAGAGAGGCTCAACACAAGAAAATGACCCGTCGGACATTAAAATCACACCTTCTCGGGTGACGTATGACCCCCTCAGTAATCGGGCGATTCCGTACTATTTTGATGGTGCGAAAATGCGTTCGGCATGGCATTTTCAGCGGACAAAAACGAACCGCATTAAGCGCGTTTTTGCATATGACAGAGAAGCGAATAGACCTTTCGATGAGCCGCTTTTGTATCAAAACGCCTTCGATAATGCTGATTTTTACCGCATTGAAGGGCATATCAATAAGACTTTGGGCGTGGTTTGGAACAAACTTGTGGGTGATACACGTCAACAATCTATTGGTTTACGGACTTGCCTCAACCTCCCTTTTTCTGTCGAAATCGTTGAAGTCGCACCGCATACTGAGGGGTCAAAAACGGTATTTACACGCCTCGAACAGTTCGCAAGCAAACACTCTGGGCTTGAACACCAAGGCGGTGTGATGCGCGGCGGCACGTTGATTTTGGTCGTCGAACGCCCATCCATTCAGATTGTAGAAACAGATGTTAACACACGCGGGTTAACCCGTGAGCAAGAGCCGTTTGTGGGGCTCAACAATGAGACGTATAAAGTTGTGGCAGATTTCTGCTTGCCTTATTGGGTGGCAGAAGAACCACGCCAAATGGCATTGGCTTATTTTACTCTGGAAAATGTGGTAGAAGATAGTACTAAAGGCTTTAAGCAAGTTGATTTTATCAACAAATCACCTATAAATCAGATTTTTGAATGGTTTATTAACGATGTTTCGGTCGCAACATCGCGTGATTTGTTGACAAAAACTTTCCAATTTGAAGCAAATGATAAAACTTCAACAGAACGGACTTTTGTTGTGACCCTTGTGGCAAAATTAAATGCGGCTGATGAACTGCCCGATATGTCAACGCAAGGCGTAACCATTACCCGCGAGGTCAAAGAGAAAGTTGAACCGCCAGTCGCTGATTTTCAAGAGATAAAACGAGTAAAAACGTCAAATCAGCAAGAGCAACAAGGTGAGTTGATTACTTTTGAGAACCGTTCCAATCATGCCGTAAGTTACGTTTGGGAAGTTTCTGAAATAGGTACACAGGGCGCACTCACTAAGCTGTCCGTTCAGCAGCCAGCAAATCCGAAAGATAATTTTGCCCACTTGTTCACATTCAATACTTCGGCAGGGAATGAAACTAAAAAATTCAAAGTCGTTTTAAAGGCTCAATCACCTAATGCGACACCGAATGTTGACATTGCAGAACAAGAGGTGCTCATTACACGCACCGTTGTTGTTGAAGTCGTACAACCCGTTGCAAACTTTACAATAACCAAGTCAATAGATGCTAAAATTAACCCTCAAACAGGCTTTAAAGACGTTGAAGTCTTTTCATTCAATAACACGTCGTCAAAAGCTAAAAGTTACGAATGGTTTATTGATAATACCTTTATACCTATCTCTGAATATACAGATGGTAAACATTTGCTCAATCGTCCTTTTCCTTTTGGGGGTAACGACATTTTCGAACGCGATTTCGTTGTGACACTCATCGCATACAGCGAAGAACAGCAAAAAGGTGAGCAAGATGTTGAAAAACTAACGGTCAGCATCCGTCGTGAGATAAAAGCTGATTTTAATTTTGTTAAAGCTATGAATCTGAGTTTTGACGCACAGGGCAATTTCACGAAAACTATCACGGCTAATGAACCCGTCTTCTCCGCAACATTCCGAAATCTTTCAGAAAATGGTATCAAATACCAATGGAGTGTGTTTGTCAATGGTGATTTGGTAACAGATACTCAAGGGCGGGGGCGTTTAGAAACGTCCAAATGGTTAGAACCTTTCGCGTTTGATTTCACAGTCAGAGTGAATGACGGCGACAAGGAGCAAAATGAGACAACTTACCTCATTCAACTGATTGCTTTTGATGCGGCTAATATTGTGGCAGCCACAAGCGAAAAACGATTGCGTATTGTCGCCCCGCCAAGAGCCAACCAACCGAAACCTTCTGTTGTAAGTGAAGCCCTTTCTGCAACGCGTGGAATCGGCGAAGTAAACGAGGACACACCAACCGTTGACGGCTTAGCCGCCTCGCGCAACATGGCAGCCCGCCGGCGCAATTTTATCAAAACTATCGAAGATACAGGCTCTGAAAACCCATCCCTCAGTAGTAAAAAGAGTTTTCAAAATGTTGTGGACTTTATGGCAACATTGGACAAAGCAGTAGCCGATTACGACCGTGTCTCGTCGTTAGAAAAGAATTTTGATGCCTTAGAGAATTTTGATAAAACATTCAGAGTCAATGCCTTTCAATTGATTCAAAACATCAAAAAGACGGGCGGTGTGTCTGATGATGCTTATCGCAATGTACTCCGCAACTACCTGTTTTTCTACCTTGACAAGCTGGTTCATCTATTGCCTGACGAACTGACACCCACAACGGAACAGACAGTGCGTGATGTTTTAACAAAAATAAAAGAAGAACAGAGTTTCCCAACCGAAACGCTCGACGACCTACGGCAAACGTGGCAAGTAGCGGACATTACGATGATGCAAAATGTCCCTGTTGTTCAGCAGTTGAATGGATTATTTGTGTAAGCTTTCCAAAAGTTCGAACTTTTGGAAAGTTATCTATAAAACTTATCTGGCTTATAACATGGCTCAATCGCACCATATCAACAAATTAAAACTTACTGTTTCAGCCCCGCGCTCGGCAGACGGTTTTGCTTTGCAGTCGCGTATGAGTCAACGATTTTGGGAAGCGATTGTACCCGCCTTGTCCGATATATTCGACCGATATGTTGCCGAAGATGCAGTCTTAAAGATTGACCGACTCGATATTGACCTCAAAAATATGTCCTTCAAAAACTGGGAGCACATTTTACCCGCCTCCTTATGCCGTGCCATTGAAGCAGAATTAGAACTTTTGCAATTCGATTCACCTTCAATACAGCAACTATTCAAGGGTATTAAAGTCGAAAAACAAACGGTGACACAAAGCCAATTTGAAGCGTGGCTCTATTTCTTAGAAACGGGACAACTGCCACCGACCGCCAGCCTCGAAACCGATTGGCGACAAGCGGCTTTGGATTCTGTGGCATCAAATACCAACGACCTCGATAGACTGAGGGGTCTCTTTCTGCGTCATAAAACCGTTATTGAACGCCTTGTTTTGCAACACGACGAGCCTTTTTTAATCCATTTGACAGAAGCGATGTCGGGTCGCAAACAAGCCCATTTAAAGACGCTGCGTGAATCCTTTGAAGCGGTGTTGACTGCTGATGTGTTGCGTCAACAAATCAAACAAGCCACTGCAACCGCCAGCCGTTTGACCCTGCCATCGGCTCGTGATTTAGAAGTTGCTTTTTGGCAAAAGGTTTTTGAATACTTAGTGCACGGTGTTCAAACGATTGACAGTCAAAATTTTGTAAATGAATACCTACATCCGTTCTTCAACGAAACGATTAAGAATGACTATATCTCCTTTTTAAAAACTATCCTTGTTTGGGAAATGGCGATGCCCCCCAAAGGGCGTGACTCAACAGATACCCCCCCCTCAGTATCAGAGGCTTTTCATGGTGATTTTAGGAGAAAAGAAGTTGCCTTTTCAAAGGAACAAAACCTCGAAATAGCCCCCGCCTTCATTCAGTTTATCAAAAGTAAAGCGGCAAACGCAGAGATAGCCGCCGCTTTTATTCGTTTTTTTGAAAATGACATAAAGCAACACCAAACGGCGATTCAACGACTTGTAGCAACTTCAATCGAGTCCATAAAAGCAGATACAGATGTTTTGAAGACAGCCAAACGTGAACCCCAAACGGATAGGGAAAACAAAGAAAATCAGCAACTTGGGACGACCGACATCGAGCCACTAAAATCAGATAATGAAGGTTTGAATACGATTAAACGTGAATCCCAAACGGATAGAGAAAACAACCCAAAACCCGAAACAGAAGTCCATACATCGAAAACCGAAACGGATAAGGATACAGATGCGCTTGACCTTATGTCTAAAGGTTTTGATGAAAATGATGAAAAGACTGCAACTGATAAGATTAATAAGGACGATGCCGAGGGTGAAAGCACAGATAAAACATCAAAGCGTGGTGAAAACGCTCAAAGTGGAGAGGCAGATTCAGAATCAGAGACTTTATTAGAAAACAATGCCCCCATCATCACACAGACGATTGCGCCCCATGCAGGTTTGGTCTTGCTGCATCCGTTTTTAAAACCCTTCTTTGAGAGCCTTTCGCTTTGTCATTCAGAAGGAATACTGAGGGGGGGTACATTTAACAACAAAAAGGCACAACGACGTGCGGCGGCTTTGCTGCATTATTTGGCGACAGACGCAACAGAAATGGCGGAATACGATATGTCTATGCCCAAACTGCTTGTGGGTTTGCCCCTCGAACAGACCCTTGACCGACGCATCGTACTCACGGATTTGGAACGCACCGAAGCGGATGATTTATTAAATGCAACGATAAAACACTGGAAAGCCTTGGGTGATACTTCCCGCGATGGTTTGCGTGAGGCTTTTTTACAACGTTCGGGCAAACTCACGCATCGTTCTGACGGCTGGTTGTTGCAAGTAGAACCCAAGACTTTGGATATTTTAATTGACCGTTTGCCCTGGGGTTTGAGCATTGTGCAACTGTCGTGGATGAAGGAAATGCTGTTCGTAGAATGGCAATAACCGTAGTGCGGAATTTATTCCGTAATTAAAAGTAACGAAACACGGAATAAATTCCGTGCTACATAGAATAAATGAAAACGGCTGAATCAAAAACATCATCAAGTGCAGCGACAACGGCTGCCAAGACAACGAAGACCCCGTTCTTCTCGAAAGAAGGGCAGGGGCAATCGTCGTTTTTTGGTGGACAAACAGCCGAAGCAGATGCGTTTTTTAGCCCTCGAACCATTCAACCCAAACTGAAAATAGGTAAACCTAATGATATTTATGAACAACAAGCCGATGCCGTAGCCGACCAAGTGGTGGCTCAAATAAGTCAACAGGCGACAGGCGGCAGTCAACAGGCGGATAACGCGCAACCCGCAACACATAACTCAAAATCAAGCACCCCCTCAGTACAAACCAAGTGTGATTCCTGCGAGAAAGAAGAAAAATTACAGAAAAAAGAGGAAGAAATCGGTACTACAGGCGATGAATTGCAGATGAAACCCATTTTTGACTCTGCCGCCGAAGCACCGCCTGATGACAGCGTTCAGCGCAAAAGTTCAGATGAAACGGTGCAAAGGTCGAGTGATAGTGACGGTTCAGCGACACCATCTTTTGAGAGCCAATTGGCTTCGTCTAAAGGCGGCGGTTCGGCTTTGCCTGATAACACAAGGACGAGTATGGAATCCGCTACGGGTGCAGACTTTTCTAATGTGCGTGTCCACACGGGCAGCGATGCCGCAGCAATGAGCAACAGCATACAAGCCCAAGCTTTTACGCACGGCAACAATATTTATTTTAATGAAGGCAAGTATAATCCTAATTCTACTGAGGGGTCTCATTTGTTGGCGCATGAGTTGACGCATACGGTGCAGCAGGGAGCGAGTGTGCGGCGGAAGGCGGTGGCGATAAATCCGGCGGTTCATGCGATGCACGTGACGGATATTCAGAGAGAGAGAGCAGATATTACGAGAGGTGCGACTTCAGAGATTCAACGTAGTCCAATAGATTGGATTAAAAACCAAATTAAAAGTGGATTGAATTGGGCGGCAGAAAGAGTCATACCAGGCTATTCCCTTTTGAATGTGATATTGGGTAAAAATCTGATTACGGATGAATCAGTTGAACGCTCAGGTATCAATATCGTTCGTGCTTATATGCGTCTTGTGCCTGTAGTCGGTTCGATTCTGCTCGGTGAATTGGAAGAAACAGCAACATTAACGCAAGCGGGTACTTGGACAGAAGAGCAAGTTGCTGCTTTCGGTATTAACTTCGACGATATAGCCAAACGTTTGACGACTATGTGGGACGAAATGTCCGTTTGGAATGGCATTGATGAGAACGTCGCCATTTTTAGAAGATATATTGGACCTGTTTTGGGTCGGTTCTTAGCGTTTTCAAGTGTCATGAATCAGAAAATGAAAGAGTTGCGCTTAGAAGGTGCGTTGAAATTGGTCGGTGCAACGGAATTGCTCAACACCATCAAGAATTCACCTGCTGCTTTCAAACGGATGGTTGAGAATCCAAAAGAAGTGCTGATACATTTTATGGACGCATTGAAACAAGGCTTCTCTTCTTTTAAGGATAATTTCGGCACACACTTCAAAAACGCGTTGTTCGGATGGTTGCTCGGCAAAGCAGCTTCGATGGGCATCCGAATGCCTAAAGAGTTTTCAATCGCGGGTGTATTTCATTTGGTCGCTCAATTGGCAGGTTTGACTTACGACCAAATTAAAGCTTTAGTCATTGATAAATTAGGACCTAAATATGGATCCAAAGCCGCCAAAGTTTTTGCCGCTATCGAGAAAGGCGTAGCCATTATTCAACGGGTGATTACTGAAGGACCTATCGCGCTTTGGGAAATGGTGAAAGAGCAACTCACCAATCTGAAAGACATGGTGCTTTCTCAAATCACGCAATTGGTGACGACAGAAATCATCAAATCGGCTGTGACCAAGTTACTATCCATGCTCAATCCTGCGGGTGCATTGGTGCAATTAGCCCTCGCTGTGTACCGGGTCGTTAAATTTTTCATGGACAATTGGGCAACCATTCAAGAAGTGGCGTCGGGTGTTATCAGTTCCATTTCAAAAGTCGCTTTGGGTCAACTTGGAGAAGCTGCCAGTTTTATCGAAAAGATATTAGGTAAGGGCGTTCAGTTAATTATTTCATTTTTAGCCCGTATCTTTGGCTTAGCAGGCATCGCAGATAAAGTAAAAGACTTACTCAAAAAGCTGGGTGGCATGTTGATTAAGGCGCGTGATTATGTGGTGAATTGGTTGGTGCAAAAGGGTCGGGAGTTGTACGAGAAATTGTTTGGTAAGGGCGATGGGAAAGAGGATAAAGGGTCGGATACTGTAGAAAAGGCTTTGCATGAGATTGATACTGAGGGGGTAAGAAAAGCGGATGGCGGAGAGATAACTTTAGATGAAGCAAATGCTATTAAAAATAAAGTGAATGCTGACCACCCGACTAAGATACAGATTACAGAGGTTAGAGATGGTGGTGCAAATTGGCATTTTGAGTATGAGCCTGTCGTACAAAGAATGAGCAAAGATGTTTCGAAAACAGGAAATACTAAAAAAAGAGGAGACCATTTATTTGCTAACGGATTACAACAATCTCTTGCAGAAGTTAAGAATATAGTAAATTCATTAAACGAAAATTATGGCGAGAGAAGTGCTTTACTTAGAGTTCTTAATACTTGTATTACTCTTGCAAGTGATACAAGCTTCCATTTAACAGTAGATAAAGGGGAATCTGCAAATGTTGCTGATATACATTCACAAACCTTTGGTTCTGCTAAAGAGCAATTTGTTTTTTCAATGACACAACTTGTAGAGTCTATCAAACATAGTCAGGAGCTTAGAAAAAATGAAGACCTTGCTTTAAGGGGTAGAATAGCTGCTACTACGGCTCAAGGTGTTATAGTTGCTTTAGGCAATTATATCAGGGCTGTTCCGGATGAAGATGCTGTAAAACTTATGAATGCAACTCATGCAAGCCAAATTCAAAGTGCACGCACTAAAATAGAGCAAATTAATAACTTATTAGTAGGCGTAGTAGATAGATTACGTTAAGTTTATACGACATCATCAAAATGAAAGTAAGCGAATCAAAAACATTCACAACCACAGCATCGCAAACCAAAAGCACCGCTACTTCATGTCAGACCACGTTTGGGGAATTTTTAAAATTCCCCAAACGTATTCAACCCAACCAAACACCCACCACCCCACATCAACCCACATCAACCCCCACAAATAATCACCCAAACACATTAAAAATCGCCAACCCCCGTACACCATCAAAATACTGAGGGGGGCGATGGGACAGAAAAATACCTTAAATCACACCACTTAGTACAAATATTGAGGCTTAACAGCTGTAGATAACCAAGTGGAGTCAGCCTATCCTCCCATCACGTATAGGCAATTAAAGTATTTACTATTATGGGATTCTGGTCAAAATTTAAAAATGCCGTCAAGCAAGGTTGGCGCATAGTAAAGGCGGCTGTTAGAGCTGTCGTGCGCATTGTCGTGGAGATTGTGTACCGAGTCATCAATGCGCTTTTGTTTTGGTTGCCTATCAAAAAGAAGATACGCATTCAAATACTGATTCTTGAAGATGAAAATGGGCGACCCCTCGTCACCGCTGCCAACTTGACGGCAGCGGTGGACTTCGCCAAAAAAACCTTTAATGACAAAATGAGTATCAAACTTAAATTTTATGGCGACCCTGGCATACAGACTTTGGCAAAACCAGCACCGAAAGCGGCGTTGGATGTATCTTGTGACTCTGGCGCATTGTCCAATGAATTTGGCGAAGCGGGTGAGTTCTTTGCCAATAATTTGGCGGGATGGAATCTGATACCCATTCATTTGGGTTTTCCCATCACTGTCTTTATCGTGCGGGACATCACGGGCAAAATCGGCTGTTCATTGGGTCCGTTGTCCGATTATGTGACCGTTTCGACCAAAGGGGTATTCAGTGACAGCACTATGTCGCACGAAATGGGGCATTGTTGCGGCTTGCTGCACCGCGATGACACAAATAATTTGATGTTTGCAAATGATGGGCGCGGCAATAGCGTGACGGGTTGGCAGAAGTTTGTGGTGCGGAATAGTCGGCATTGTACTTTTTGGTAATGCGTCTCATAAGTATCGGATATTTTAAAAATATCCGATACTTATGAGACGCAAACATAATCAATCAACGCTCACATGTACAAAGTGTCCCAAACGTAAGCGTAGAGTAAAAAAGATACTATTCAGAGTCGGCGCAAACTCATAAACAGTGTTGAAGAGTCCAATGAGAGTCATGATGTGTCAATAAACAGTGTTGAAGAGTCCTTTAGATTTGAAGCATGATATGCAAAGGTGTCTCAAAGAGTCACCTAAGAATCGTAAAGAGTCATTGAGGCGTCTTCGAGCGTCTATGAAGAGTCTTTGAGACTCTTTGAGGTGTCTAAAAGACGCTACGAGGACTCCGTGAGACACTTTTAGGGTTTAAAATACTGAGGGGGGGGTAAAAAAAAGTGCAAAGAAATCAAAAGCGACTTCTTTGCACAGCGGTTTAATAAATGGGTGGCTTACGCCGCTACAGCTTCAAATTTGCGCGCCTCTTCTTCGGCTTTTTTCTGAATGTCAATTTTGCGTTTTTTAGCATTCGAGGCTTCTACTTTCTTTTTGTGGTAATCTTGCATACGCTTAAACATAGCGGCTGCTTGCGGTACTTTGTTCTCGACAGCAGTGGCGATGAACTTGTAAAAAGAAGCAACGCCACTGTAAGCCTTGTCTGCACGCGCCATTCGGTTGCGCCGAATATCTGTGTACAACTCGAATAATTTGTCCTCTAATACATACAGTTGGTCATGGCTAAGGTCGTTGTTTTTGACCTGTTCGATGCTGTAATAATTGGGCAACATGTCTTTTGCAGCAGGTGCTTCGACCAAGCAATCAGCAATATAGACTTTGTCGCCATCAGAGATTTTGTTCATCGTCTTAACGTCTTCCTCGGTTAAAGGCTCTAAGCTTGGAATGACGGCACGAAGCATGTCGATAGCATGTTTAGCCTCTTGAAAAGTGTTTTCTGACATCACAATGGATGCGTTCGAATTGTCAATACTCATTTTTTTTATTGTTTTTTTACGAGCAGTGAATAAATAGGGTTTTTTGATGAAGAGATGCTATTGTTTGAGGTTTATTATTCCTACGCAAGTGTGTTATTTTTAGTTTCATATATGTTGTATTTTATGAAAAAAAATGAGAATTAATTATATTTGGTATATTCAAAGAATCTTTGTAGGTTTATGATGTCAGAAAAACACGTCAATAAATCCTATTATTCATCAAAAATAAATAAATAAATGGCAATAATACCTACAGGCTCACCACTTATTAGTTTAGCTGCTTTTGGCGTTTCGTTGTTACTATTGGGCGGCTTTGTCGGCGGCGAAATGTCGCGTCGGTCTGAAGTAAAACAAGAAATGAAAGAAATTCAGATGCAGCATAAAAATATTTTGGCGCACATGGATTCGGTGTATCAATCAGCTGTACTGCGTGAAACAAAAGCCTTGGAACAGGTGGAACTGATTTACAACACTTTGAATATGCTGACTGAAAAGGAAGGGGCAACTCGGACGAATATCAACGAAACACGCAAACACATTAATAAAAATAGAGAAAAAGCAGCTTCTACTTTGGCAGAACTCAAAAAGGCTTCTACGCAAAGTTCTTTTATCATAGATTGAGTGCAACCGAAAAGGAATGATGAATATAAATAACTCAAAAAATTGTCATTCATTATTTATCATTTCTCACGTAGGGGCGACCCTTGCGGTTGCCCTCTATGCAAGGGTAAAAAATATAAAATCTACCCTTTCATAATATAAAATTTATCGGCTTTAAAATGGTAAAAGGCGACCGCAAGGGTCGCCCCTACGTTAACAATATTTAAAACAATCTCTATGAAAATAGTAAATTACCTATGCTTATTTGGTTTCATTATATCCATAATGCCATTGGCACAAGCACAAGAACCTATCAATGGGGTCGCTTCAAGAAAAGTTAATTTATTGCTGAAAAACGATGCTGTTTCATTTGATTATTTAGAGGTTCGAGACACTCAGGCTTTTCGGCAATTGTTGACGCGGCTTAACAACCCTGCAAACTACCCCCTCAGTATTGTGAAAAAACCTGTGTTTGACCCATTGTTGAGCTTGATTGAAGATTACGATGCAGAGTTAGACGAATACAAACAACTCGATAAGCATCAAGTCACATTAGATAGTATCAGTCAGTTAAAAATAGCACAACTCGTCGAATTAGATGCTTTGCAAAACAGACGTATTGAGAATTTTAAGAAACTAACAGATGACCTTAAAGATACGAATGGGCAATTAAGTGTTCAGCTTAAAAATGCGCTTGATGTCGCAAAAGAATGTAACAACGGCAAAGTTAGAAAACAACTGTGGACGGGTGTGTTGGGCGGTGCGGTTGGGTTTTCGGTGGCGACGCTGATTGCGCTTTTAGCCCGATGACGTAGCATGGAATTTATTCCGCATTACAATGACCATAAAACTAAGTGACGCTATGCTAACAATTGCTGTTGCCATTCAAAAAGGCGGTTCGGGGAAAACGACGACGACGATTAATCTTGCGGCGGCTTTTAAGCGGTTGGGCAAGCGGGTTTTGGTGATTGATGCCGACCCACAAGCCAATTTGACGAATGCTTTAGGCATCATGCACGAGCCAGAACCGAATATTTATCATCTATTGAAAGCAGCAAGTAATGAAGGAGCGGTGGATGTACAGAAAGCAATCATACAGACGCAGACGGGTTTGGATTTGTTGCCCGCCTCTTTAGAGTTGGCGGCGGCGGAAATGGAGCTGGTGAGTGTGTATGGACGAGAGCATTTGTTGGCGCATATTGTCGGTTTACTGATGGCACATCCCGATAAAAGCGGGAGGGGGTCGTATGATTATGTGTTGATAGATTGTCCGCCTTCGATTGGCATTTTGACGGTCAATGCGTTGGTGGCGAGTGATTGGGTGTTGATGCCGATGCAGCCAGAGTTTTTGCCGCTGAAAGGTCTGCGCAGTTTTTTAAGAAGTATGAATGTGATAAAACAGCGGCTCAATCGGCGGCTCGATTTATTGGGCATTGTTTTGAGCCGATACGATGACAGGAAGTTGATGAATCGAGACATACGCAAAACGCTGGAATCGGAATTCGGTAAAAAGGTGTTTGAGACAAAGATTCGGTCTAATATCTCTGTAGCCAAGGCGCAAGAACGCGGCTTGGATATTTTTAGTTTTGATGAAAAGTCAAATGCCGCTGTTGATTACATGAAATTGGCAGAAGAGTTTTTAATGAAAATAAAAGAAAATGGATAGTGGTTTAGCCTCCTCCGTCGTTCTTTAAGTGATGCTTGTCGGGTACACCTTTTGGAAAGTTCGAACTTTCCAAAAGGTATGCACAAAACAACCCGACAACCATGACTTGAATAACCCCCTCAGTAATTAATCAATGATTTAATGGTGTTTAAAAAAATAAAGTCAAATGAAAAATATGTTTCGTTCGCATCGTCATCGCAATCCTATAATGCCCGATGTACAAAAGAAAGAACAAACGCCTTTCTTTTCTAAAGAATCGGCTGCACCCGCTCAAAAAACAGCTTTCTTTCAACCCAAACTAACGATTGGCAAAGCCGACGACCCTTACGAGCGAGAAGCCGATGCTGTTGCCGATAAAGTGGTGAGTAGAACAAATGGACAAGTCCCCCCCTCAGTACAAAACAAAGAAATCAGTTCAGTTCAGCGTCTCGCAACGCCTGAAGAAGACAAAATGCCAGCAACAAATGACGGGCGCATGGCAGAAGATAAGAAGATTCAAGAGAAGCCAATTCAAAGAATGAGCGCACCAGAAGAAGAACCAGTTCAAGCCAAAGCGGAAGAAGAAGAACCAGTTCAAGCCAAAGCGGAGGAAGAAGAACCGCTACAAGCCAAAGCGGAGGAAGAAGAACCAGTTCAAGCCAAAGCTGAAAATGGTGGCGGTGTCGCTTCGCAAATGGTCAGTCAAAAAATTCAGAGTACAAAAGGTCGTGGCGAGAAGATGCCTACAAAAACAAGACACAAAATGGAATCGGCTTTTGGGCGTGATTTCAGCGATGTACACATTCATACCGATTCGGCTTCGGTGGGTTTGAATCAAGAGCTTCATGCACAAGCGTTTACGAATGGCAAGGATATTTATTTTAATGCAGGTAAGTTTAGCCCTGACAATAGGGATGGGGGGCATTTGTTGGCGCATGAGTTGACGCACGTGGTGCAGCAGAAAGGCGATGTGGTACAGCGCGGAAAAGAAGAAGATGAAGCTGCCATCGTCGCTGCAAAAGCCAAGTTGAAAGCGGACTTTCATTTGAAAAGCGTAGATGATGGCGATAAGGCTTGGACTATAGATGAACTGACTTTAGCACAAAAAGCCTTAGCTGGACTGCCAGCAGCCGATAAAAAAGCTATTGAAAATGTGCAGTTATTGAGGACACAAAGTATTGGAGGCGTTGATAGCCGAACAGCGGGGCAGTTTAGTTCTAGTCAATCCGTGAAAGCTACAACAGTGACCGATGAGTCGGTGATTAAGATTGGCGATATTGCATTTAAAGAAGGCAAGGCGGATGAATCAATATTGACGATTACGCATGAAGTTGGTCATGCTGTGGCATCATTAAAAGAACGAACAGCGACAAATGTATCTCATTTGGCAATTGCTGACTTTAATGCAAAAGTTGAGATATCCAATGCGGCTAATGATTTACGTGATCCAGGCGGTGTTGCTTTTAAGGCTTATTTAGCAAAGTTTGCTGAGTACAAAGCCGTAGAAGATGAATATGGCGACTTCATTGATAATAAGTACAATGTAGCCAAAACAGGTACTGAACAGAAAGCGATGAAGCCAGAAATGGCAAGACTTCAACTTGAAATGAAAAATAAACGAGCTGTATATGAGGCACTGTATGCGGATTATCAAAAATTAGACCAAGACTATAAAGCTAAAAAAGCACTAACTGATAAAGCTGAAGCTGACAGTGCCGCAAAGAAAGCCAAAGCCGAAGAAACTAAGATTTCACCTGCTGATTTAGCACAAATAGCCCATACAGCAACGACAGCAGAGGGGATTTTAAATACAGCGGCAGCTAAACCCGTAGGCGGTGTCCCTGAAGTCGAAAAGCAAGAAGGGGCTGTTTATACAAAAGCCCTTGATGCTGCGTCAACGGATATAAAAGATTTTTACAACAGTACCAAAGGGCAGACTTTTGATGAAAAAGGCGTAGATGCCCTTATCAAACCCGTTGAAAAGACCATAACAGCGAGGGCGCAAGCTAAAGAAGATTTGACAAAAACGAATGCAAAGAACGGTTTGCTCACATTATATGCAGCAACAGAAAAGGCACAAGACGACTTGTTTAAATCGGCAAAAGCACAAGCCTTAGCGCATGAACGCAAAGCCATTATTCAGACTTTTGTAGAATTTGTGGACAA
>JAYTUQ010000236.1:0-6068 GCA_043744455.1 Saprospiraceae bacterium
CTGTGTCATTCGATCTGTCATTGATACCCTTCGCAAAAGAGGCGTAGAAGTACTCCCTTGCCTAAATTTAATCATTAAATTACAACCTGTGTAGTTACGTTTTTCTCAAATTAGCAAAAAAACTGTAAAATTTTATTTATAGTCCTCGATTGAACCTATTTGGGTTGTCATAGAAAGAGACCTATTAGACGTGGATGCGTCACAGACTTCACCGAATAAAAATTTGTGGAAAGGTTGTTTTTTTGCTAGTTGGTTTCAGCTAATTTGGCGAGTATGGGTATTTTATTCGTAAAATTTCGAGAAAATGGCTATTTACTGAGGGGGTGGGTCGGTTCACTCGATGGGTTTCAAGAATATAATTTTGAGAAATGAGAAAAATCATGTTGAAAATTTTTTTTGAAAAAATTCAATTAATCTAACGTCTTCTCAATCATCGTCATACTATTACTTTCAAAACTGCCACCTATTTTACGGAATTTTTCTTTAAGTTTTTTATATTCTGACGATTGGAGATTGGGTGCATAAGTTTTAGTTAAAACGATTCGACCATGTAATTTAAAATTAGGCAATTGACTCGACAATTGATTGACAGCATTATCTATTTGTCTAACGGCTTGAAGTAAGTCTGCACCTTTTAACTCAATAAAAGTTGCCCATGCTTTGTTTTCATTGTGATTCAATAAAAGATAGTCGCATTTTTTGCCACCTGTCAAAAGACAATTATCAATTCGCAAACCACTTATTTCATTACGAGCAATATTTGGAAAAACATACTTAGTTTTCCCTTTTTTATCTCTAAACGTGGCATTATTGCGGTTACCGCTAAATTCAGTGCAAATATTAAATGGATTAGTTGGCATAAGCTATTCAGTATCTAAATCAAAAAGGAAGTCAAAATCGGCGTTAATAATTTGAGAAGCATCATCAATCATTTCAGACTTAATGAGTTTTAAATCAGAATCTAGAATATCTTGTAACATACCATTCTCTACTTTTGCAGCAAATAATCTATCACTATCCAACCAAAGTTGTCTATCTATTCTACGATGTACTTCTATTGGATTTACGCTACTAACTTTATGGGCGTAAAGAAGATTGTTAAGTGACGATAGTATATAAGGGCTATGTGTTGTTAATACCACACTACTGTTATTCAGATTTCCAACTAAAGTAATAAGTTCTGTAATTTGTTTTTGAGCTATTGGATACAGATGAGCTTCAGGTTCTTCGATAAATAAAAGGACACTTTGATTTTGTAAAATCAAATTAAAAATAAGGTAAAGTATCCATAATGATTCTTGTTGCCCCGAAGATGCAAAATTGAGTTTGACATATTGTCGATTGTTAATGAATATTTTTTCTCCATCTGAGTCGAAAGAATATTTTCCCTTCAGTATTTTCTCAAGATAGACCTCTGCAAGGTCAATGGCTTGTCTATTTATTCCCCCTTCACGTAAAGCAAGTTGTCCTCTTATCAATTCGGATATGCTTCGACTGTAAAGTGGTTTTATATTGTTAATATATTCCACAAACTCTCTCATTAAATAATCAAGGTATCGTGGTTCAATATTCTGGATTTGAGTTGAAAGTGTGGCTAACAAGCTTCTACCAGCGGGAATGAATAAAAGTTCTCGCCGTTCATTGAACAAATCACCTGCTAATCTCTCTACATTTTCTCTAAGTATTTGACGTCTTAATTCTAAGTCATCAATTTCTCTTTTTGAAAATCTCCCTACTGTATTAGTTGTTTTATAAACGCCAAACTCTTTTGCTAAATCTATGATACCATTGAATAAACTTTTAAATTTATGGCTAAAAGCAACATTTACATAACTATTCGTAGATTCTAAGGTGATTGTTATAGAAATGGTATCTGTAAATTGATAATTTAGGAGGATACTTGTTAGCTGACGGGTCGAACCCCAATAATCTAAAAATTTTTGCCTGACAATTTTCTCGAAATGCTTTAATGGAGATGCTGTAAAATTATTTTTTTCAGCTGATTCACGAGCAAACCGTATCAAATCATCACGTAGCGATTTAAAGAAAAAAATACTTTTTGCTATTGTACTTTTTCCTGATGCTTGAGGACCGATGAACACCATAAAATCTTTAACAATAAGTGTTTCATTTTGAATGGGTCCAAAATTTCGTATTTCTAATCTTTCCATTTTCTTAACTTTAGTAACAACAAAATTAGATAAAAATCACAAATATTTAAAAATGGTCAAAATAATTTTATAACCCGCCATAATCGTCCCTTTCACAGTGCCACTCACTTTTGACACGCCTATTCGCCGCCGATAAGTCACAGGCACTTCCGCACAACGCAGTTTTTTCTTAATCGCTTTCACTTGCATCTCGACCGTCCAACCGAAATTTTTATCCACCATATTGATGTCCAATAACTTATCGTAGCGAATCGCTCGGAATGGTCCCAAATCTGTAAAACGGAAACCAAAAAACAGTTTTATGAGAAATGTCGCCAACCAATTGCCAAACACCTGTTGCGGTGTCATCGAACCCGATTCTCTATGGCCTGTGGCTCTCGAACCAATGACCATATCAGCTACCCCCTCAGTAATGGGGGCAACAACCAAAGGCAATTCCTCGGGGTGGTCGCTGTAATCGCCATCTAAAAAAACGATGATATCGGGTTTTTCGGTTTTGGCAGCCACATAAGCCATGCCCGCCAAACAAGCATTACCATAACCTTTCAAGGGTTGATGGACGACTGTTGCGCCGTGTGCCTTCGCAACTTCGGCAGTTTTATCGGTAGAAGCATTGTTACAAACGATGATGTCGCGAACCCAATCCTTCGGAATATCGTTAATAACGTGGAGAATAGATTTTTCCTCGTTGTAGGCAGGTATAATGATGTCAATGACAAACTTATTTTCCAAAATAGTTTAAAATTTTACGCAAAGAAAAAGCGTTTTTCTCACAAAATGGTAACAGATACTGAGGGGGTGCATTTTCGTTTTATAATAAATCAATAAGAGGTAATTTCTAATGCTTACTTTTGTCACCGTTTTGGCATTTTAAATTTTAATAATAACTGTTTAGATAGACCACTGATTGGGCTGATGCGACTGATTTACACTGATTTTTTTCTTTTTGTTATAAAATCAGTGTAAATCAGATAAATCAGTCCGATCAGTGGTCTTAAAAATCAACAAATAATATTTATGTCTCAATCCGTAATAATGAAATACGCAACATTGGGTTTTGTTGCCCTCGTTTTGACCTTTATCGCTTGCCGCAAAGATGATAGTTTTACGACAGATACGAGTGCAAAGCTTACTTTTTCAAGCGATACGCTGCGTTTTGATACTGTGTTTACGACTGTGGGCTCGGCAACACGGTATATAAAGGTGTTTAATGGCAACAACAAACCGATAAAAATTTCTAAAATTTCGTTGGCGAACAAAACCTCGGCTGTTTTTAACCTCAATATAGACGGTGTTTCAGGCAGAAGTTTCACGAATGTTGAAATTCCTGCCAAAGACTCAATCTATGTTTTTGCAGAAGTGACCATCAACCCGAATGCCCCCCTCAGTACAAGCCCGTTTGTGATTACTGAAAATCTTGTTTTTGAAACTAACGGCAACGCTCAAACCGTTGTGGTTGAAGCGTGGGGACAAAATGCGAACTATGTACCCAACCGTTACGCTTTTGGCAAACAGTACGTGTTGGATTGTGGCGGCGGTGAAGTTGTTTGGAACGACAAAAAACCTTATGTCATTTACGGGATTTTGGGCATTACAAACGGCACTTTGCGCTTGCCCGCAGGTACACATATATATGTGCATGGCGGCATAGTGCGCACGCAGGACTCAATTGTGTATCGAGACGGCATTTTATATGTCTTTGACAATGCCACTATCATTTCAGAAGGTACGCTCAACAAGCCTGTTATCATCGAAAGTGACCGTTTGGAAAAGGAGTTTGTGGACGAAATTGACCAATGGACAGGCATCATTTTGGCGCAACGCAGCAAGGGAAATGCGATGACAAACACCACCATTCGCAATTCACGCGTGGGTATTCGAGTGGATTCCGCTGCTACTTTGTCCTTGAAATCGTGTAAGATTTATAACACCGCTTCGAGTGGACTTTTAGCGATTCATGCTACGATAACAGCTGAAAACTGCCTTTTTTATAATAATTACGTCAATAATGTGCAAATCGTGTATGGTGGAGAATATAATTTTACATATTGTACGATGGCAAGTTTTGGCTCAAAAGACCCTGCTTTGAGTGCCAATAATGTTTATTGTTATAACCGAGATGCGTTGGGCAACTGCACAAATGGCAAAGCGTACCCCCTCAGTATGACGCTCAAAAATTGCATCGTTTATGGCTCAAAAGAAGATGAGTTGGGACTTTTTGATGGTACGAGTGCCATAACAACTGATTTTAATTTCGCTTTTCAAAACTGCATCGTTAGGGTTAAAGATTTGTTGAAAACAAATAATTTTCATAAGTTTTTGACCGATAATTGCAAAGATTGCATCAACGCACCTGTATCCGCTAAGGTTTTTAGAAAAGCCAGTAGCGGTGATTTTCACCTCGATACATTGTCCATTGCTGAACAAAAAGCATTGCCTATCGCATTGATTCCGAAGGATTTAGAGGCTAAATTGCGCGATGTGGCGAAGCCTGATATTGGCTGTTATGAGTTTTATCCAAAGTAAATATGAAATATGAGTTATGAAATAAGAAGTATGGAAATAAGGGTTAATTTTGCCACGATTTTAATAAACAATAATCAATAATAATATGTATCGTACGCATACTTGCGGTGAACTCCGCATTTCAGATGTAGAAAAAACAGTAACCTTGAGCGGTTGGGTGGACGCTTCTCGTGCTTTTGGACCCATGACTTTTGTGGATTTGCGCGACCGTTATGGCATTACGCAAGTCGTTTTTGAAAACAACGAAGTTCTAAACAAGCAAGCGATGACCTTGGGACGTGAATTTGTCGTCAAAATTGAAGGCATTGTGCGTGAACGGTCGGCTAAAAATGCCAATCGTCCGACAGGTGATGTTGAAATTGTAGCGACTTCGTTGGAGATTTTGAATGTATCAAAAACGCCACCTTTTACCATAAAAGACGAAACGGACGGCGGTGACGACATTCGTATGAAATATCGATACCTCGATTTGCGCCGTGGTGCTGTGCAGAAAAACTTGATTTTTCGTTCAAACGTTGCAATTGAAACGCGGAAATACTTGACAAATGAGCAATTTATTGAAGTAGAAACGCCTAATTTGATAAAATCAACGCCCGAAGGCGCGCGCGATTTCGTAGTGCCAAGCCGTATGAACGCGGGTCAATTTTATGCACTGCCGCAATCACCGCAGACTTTTAAGCAATTGCTGATGGTTGCGGGTTTTGATAAATATTTCCAAATTGTCAAGTGTTTCCGTGACGAAGATTTACGGGCTGATCGTCAACCTGAATTTACGCAAATTGACTGCGAAATGTCGTTTGTGACGCAAGAAGATATTTTGAACACTTTTGAAGGTTTGACAAAACACCTATTCAAGACATGTTTGAACGTTGATTTACCCGATTTTCCACGCATGACGTATGACGAAGCAATGTCAATTTATGGTTCTGACAAGCCCGATGTGCGTTTCGGAATGCCCTTTGTTGAGTTGAGCGATTTAGCAAAAGGCAAAGGTTTTCCTGTTTTTGATGCCGCAGAGTTGGTTGTAGCAATCAATACTGAGGGGGTCGCTGCGCAATATTCAAACAAAACGATTAATGAATTGACAGATTGGGTGAAACGTCCACAGGTCGGTGCCAAAGGTTTGGCTTATGTCAAATTTGAAGAAGACGGCAGCATCAAATCGCCTTTATCCAAATTTTATTCAGAAGAGGATTTCAAGGCATGGGCTGATAAATGTGGTGCAAAAAAAGGCGATATCATTTTCATTTTGTCAGGAGAAGCTGAAAAAACGCGCAAACAATTGAGTGAATTGCGTTTAGAATTGGGCAATCGTCAAGGATTACGCAACCCCTCAGTATTCAAACCGCTTTGGGTAGTTGACTTCCCACT
>JAYTUQ010000237.1:0-1587 GCA_043744455.1 Saprospiraceae bacterium
TAGGGTCTGCTGAAAAATAGGTGAATTTGCATTAGTATTGGTCAATACGTTATTTTTGGTAAACCAAATGCAAAGAATTATGCCACACGCCTCAAAAACCCGTGCATCAAAGCTACCCTATCAAAGCGTATCACAGTTGAGTTTAGCTGGCTTTGAGAGTCCATTTACACAACATCTTAAAAAGGAAAATAGTTGGGTTCTATTAGCTCATCGCATACCTTGGGATGATATTGTGAGCGTGTATGATAAACAAATGCGTAACAACGAAACAGGCGCCAGCCATATCAATGGAAGAGTTGTGATAGGCTCCTTGGTGATTAAACACATGTGTAATTTTAGTGATGAAGAAACCATTCTTCAGATTCAAGAGAATCTGTACATGCAATACTTTATTGGATACAGTGGATTTAGCAATGAAGCACCATTTGATTCCTCCTTGTTTGTTGAGATACGAAAGCGCCTAGGCAGTGAGCAGATAAATGAGATCAACGAAAAAATTTATCAACTTTCTCAAAAGAAACAGGATGAAAATTCATCCAATAAAAAACCACCCGAGCCACCTATTGTTGTTGAGCAGAGTTTTGAGCAGAGTCAACCAACAGACTATTCAGGAAAATTATTATTAGACGCAACTGCTTGCCCACAGGATATAGCCTATCCAACCGACTTGAATATTTTAAATGCAGCAAGAGAAAAATCAGAAGAGTTGATTGATGTGTTGTTCAATCCTAGTCTCCATGGAGAAAAGAAGCCACGCACCTATCGTAAAAAAGCAAGGAAGGTTTACTTGAAAACAGCACAAAAGAAATCGAAAACAAAAAATGAAATCCGTTTGGCTCTGGGAAAACAGTTGCGTTTTTTAAAAAGAAACATCAAACACATCCATAAGCTATTGGATGCCTACCAAGGCATTCCACTCAAATCATTACAGCACAAATATTTGTTGGTGATACAAGAAACCTATCGCCAGCAAAATGAAATGTGGCAAAAGAAAGTACATAGCATAGAGCACCGTATCGTTAGTATTCATCAACCGCACGTAAGACCGATTGTACGTGGAAAAGAAAAAGCGAAAACAGAGTTTGGTTCCAAGCTTCATCTAAGTTTAATCAATGGGTTTTCTTTTGTAGATCATCTTTCATGGGAGGCTTACAATGAAGGAACATTGCTGATGGATTCAGTGGAACAATACAAAAAAAGACATGGGTTTTATCCCAAAGAAGTGCTGGCAGATAAAATTTATTGTACCCGTGAAAATCGCAGACGATTAAAGGAACTTTTCATAAGGCTTGTTGCTAAGCCTCTTGGCAGACCCTCGGCAGTGAAGACAGAACGCTTAAGACCGGGAGAACGAAATCCAATAGAAGGAAAGTTTGGTCAGGCAAAAAATGCATACGGTTTAGGCCGTGTCAGAGCTAGACTAAACAATACTTCGGAGAGTTGGATCGCCTCAATAATTTTGGTGCTTAACCTGGTAAAACTTGCCGGGCAAGCACCCTTTTCTCTAATGCGAAAATTATTTGAATTTATTTTTGAACTCATAAATCCTAAAGAAAAATTGTCTTACTTTTTCAGCAGACCCTAAAT
>JAYTUQ010000238.1:0-1583 GCA_043744455.1 Saprospiraceae bacterium
TAGGGTTCACTCAAAAAGTCGAGAATTCTCTTTTTTCTAAAAAAATGGTAATTAAGAATGCCTCTACTTTGAATATTAAATTAAGCACAAAATTTTGACCCTGCTGTTTGGCCAACCTTACCAGGTTGAGTACAACAATGATGGCCCCTATCATTGATTCGCTCGTTGCTTGCAGTCGAGCATGTATATTGCCCATACCGTACCACCGTTTTGCCTGACCAAATTTTCCTTCTACGCAGTTCCGTTCACTTACTGCTTGCCGTAGTTCTTTTATTCTTTCCTTGGTTTGTTCTGTGGGACGGCCCAAGGGCTTCCCATTTAACTGAATGCCGTTGGTTTTACACCAGTTTCGATTCTCTCGGGTAATGTATATCTGATCCGCATTTATTTTTTCCGGATAACAACCATTTCGCTTTTTGTAATTCTCTGCGCTTGTTTTTAAATCTCCTGTTTCATTGTAACTCTCCCAACTTAACTGATCCAGGTAGGTCAATCCATCGTGTACACAAACTCCAATCTTTGAACCAAACTCTACATTCGAACCCGCTTTACCTCTTACCATAGGCCTCACGTGGGGTTGATGAATAGATACAATGCGGTTAGTGGTGCTGTGTGTGTGATGGGTGTGCATCTCTTTTTGTTGACGGTGCACTTCATGGATCACATGCAGGTACTTTAATTGATGTTTATTCAATAGTGAACTAAGATCGGAATAGCTTGACAGTAAAGCGTTTATGTGGCTTAAATCTCTGTTCACAAAATTCAATTGTGCCCCAACTGCTTTTCGTATTTCTTTATGTGTCCTTCTTTTTTTCTTGGCCACATTAAGATATTTCTTGCGTGCTGTTATCCTGTACATCCGTGGCTTTTCTTGATCCGTCTTTAAACAAATCACATCAATGAGCTCTTCTAATTTTTCTCTCGATTCATTTAATATCCCTAAGTCTGTTGGGTATTGAATGTCTTGTTCTACAATGGTAGCGTCTATGTTGATTGTGCCTTTGTTGTAGGGGGCTGGAAGGCCCGGTTCTTTTATTGTGGTAGCGTTGCCTTTATTTTCTGGTTCCTTTCTTTGCTCCGTTGTATTGTGTTTGACGATGATATCGTTTATGTCTTGCCAATAATCGATGCCCAACCGTTTTCTGATCTCTACAAATAGACTGGGTACAAAAACAGCTTCGCGCTTAAAGCTCGGCAAACCCAAAAAATATTGCATGTACACGTTTTCCTGAATGCTTTCAATAGTCCCCTCATCACTTAATCCCTCGTGATGTTTTATAATCAATGCGCCTAAAACAATGCGCGCATCAATTGTGCCTGCGCCCATCTTTTTATCCATGCGGGAATAATAGTAACCACTTAATTTATCCCAGGGAAGGATCTTAGAAAACGCTATCCACCTATTATTAAAATCTAATGCCTGTTCAAAGGGGGTAGCGAATAATTGCCCTTGTGCGGTGTTGCTTCCTACTATCATCTGCAAGCCTTTTGTTAACTTCTTAACAAATATCCTGCATCCATTTCAATGTTTAACCTTTCAACACCTTTATTTATAGTATCTTATTGACTTTGAGTGAACCCTA
>JAYTUQ010000239.1:0-23072 GCA_043744455.1 Saprospiraceae bacterium
AAACTTAGACCCCAATAGTTTTTTTCTGTCTCATTCTTTATTCAACAATTTTTAAACCATAGTAGTTTTATTCCTAATTTAACAAAGTCAAGTTATTCACTTACTTTAGCCTATTGCATATACTAAGTATAGATATTTTGAATCTTCGAATTCTTGTATATTCTCTAATGAATTTGGAGAATTAGGAAGGTTTGAACATTTAATGGTTTTTACAGAATAAACTCTACCTTGAAAGGCCTTTTGAATAAAATCTTTAACAGAATCTAAAGAGGTAATATTCTGCCTTGCCTCAAACATGTCTATTGGGTCAAACATAGCGTAGTTACTTCTTTGGTTTTTAGTTATTATATATTCTACATCCTCATCTACCGGGATAACCATGTAACCAATAAACTGTGAATCTTCTAAACGAATAGGAACAAGTTCATTGAATTGGCGGCTCCCAACTTCAGCAATACCAAATTCGTAAATCTTGGTATTAAAACGGCTCTCTAATTGAGAGACCAAATGATTCAAATTCGTTTGAAGCATATTTTTAATAAAGTTCTGCATTTTTTTTAATTTTAATTTTAAATGCTAATAAATTTATGATTCATTTAATCATTATTCATTGCCGTGTATTAATTTAGCAATAGAAATAAAAAATCCATCATCAATGGTCAATCGTTGATGAATAAATCATTTTAAAATCAGTATGTTATATGTAAAACTAAGAGAAGACTGTTAAATTTTTCTGACGTAAATCATTTACACAAATATAGAAACAAGTCATAAAAAATTTAACTTATTGGATAAAAATAAGTGTTAACAATAATCAAATGTCAAATAATGTATTGGTAGACCTCTTAGTCATAAGGTATAGTAGACGGAAAAGGGATAAGTTTTTTTTTTTTTTACAAAAAAACAAAAACCTATCCCTTTTCCGTCTACTATACCTATTTTCGCTATCATAAACAATATACTTCTATGAGATTCAACTACTGGCAAAAATTCTATGAAGGCAACTACTACCATATTTACAATCGCGCAAACAACCGCGAAGGTCTATTCGTCAGAGATGGTAATTATTCATTTTTTTTAGAAAAATGGATGGACTATCTTGACCCTTATATCGAAACCTATGCTTATTGTTTGATGTGGAATCATTTTCATTTTATTGTTCGTGTAAAAACAGTTGATGAAACGCTCAAAGCGCATATCGCAAATGAAAAAACCGCAGCCAGTCAAAAATTTTTGACTGGAGAAATACCCATCAGTGCCTTTATTGAAGACCAATTTAAACGTCTTTTTACAAGCTATTCTTCGGCCTTCAATCTGACCGAAAACAGAAGAGGGAGCTTGTTTCAGAAACGATTCAAGCGTGTTCAAATAGACAATGAAGTCGCTTTGTTGAATAAAATATGCTATGTTCACCACAATCCCATTCATCATAGTATAAGCCCATGTTACGATGTTTGGCGATATTCTTCCTATCAATCTTATCTTTCTAATAAACCCACCAAAATTGCCCGCACTAAAGGTTTGTTGTTGTTCCACAGCATAGTAGGCAGCGTGACTGCCTTTGTGAAATATCATCTCGTTTACCAAAAAGAGAGAATGGGATTGAAAGCGGACGATGATATGGATATAGATACGACAGTGTGGAAGAAAGAACACGAAGGTGGGGGCATAAGTTAAAAGGTCAAAAGGTATAGTAGACGGAAAAAGGTATAGGTTTTGTATTTTTTGTAAAAAAAACAAAAACCTATACCTTTTTCCGTCTACTATACCTTGTAAAACTTAATCAAATAGCATAAAAAACAGAAAACATAGGCTCGCGTATTGTTAAAAAGTGCATGTTCTTAGAAAAAATATGCTCCTGTTATCTCAAAATATGTGAAAGTTGTGTCGATATATTTTTCCCTTGTGTAGTTATACGACAAAAAGTTTGCGATATATTTTTCCCTTCCCTCAATATACGACAAAAAGTTTACCCCATATTTTGCCGTTCTTATGCTATATTTTTGAGTTGAGTGGATATACTACAAAAAGTTTATGTCCTATTTTTCCGTTCAGTGGATATACAACAAAAAGTTGGGCATATATTTTTGCCTTGTGTTCATATATGCGCGCGCGCTTGTCGTATATTTTCTCCTTGTGCCCATATATGCCGCCGTTGTGTCGGTATATTTTTTAGTTGTTGCAATATATTGGGCAGTTGTGACCTTTTGGATGGGCGTTGTGGGGTTTTGGGCGGCAGTTGTGGTCTTTTTGCCCATCGTTCTTAGGTTATTGACGGACGTTGTGGTCTTATTAAAACTTGACTGAAGGGATAGAAGCAGAAAAGGGATAGGTTTTTGTTTCTTTTTGAAAAAAAACTTTCCATTCTTCAAAAAAGTATAATTTTGTAAAAAATATTTATGGCAAGAGACAAATTTCACTATGAGGTCAAACAAGCATTGGTTTATGATGGTTGGCATGTAACAGATGACCCACTGTTCCTCAAAATAGGTACGATTCCGATGCACATTGATTTGGGCGCAGAAAAAATAATTGGGGCAGAAAAAGAAGGTGAAAAGATAGCTGTTGAAATCAAAACATTCAGTATGTTATCGTTTATTACTGCTTTTTATGAAGCTGTTGGAAAATACATTGTTTATCGAGAAGCCTTAGCGATTACTGAATCGGATCGTATCTTCTATTTGGCTATACCCGTAGATGTTTATGAAGAATATGGTTCAGAACTGCTTATTCACAATGTTATAACAAATAATAAAATTAAAATTATTCTTTACGAAGTAAGTACACAACACATCGTATCATGGTTAAAGTAAATAAAGTAAAAAAATATCAAAAAATCATTTTAGACATTTTGAAAGATTACGAAAAAGTACGCTATTCCAATCTTCAAAATGCAGAAAACAAATTGATAGCAGATAAAGAAAACCACCGTTATCAAGTTGTCACAATCGGTTGGGATGGCAGGAAGTTTATCCACGATTGTCCGATGCACTTTGACATTATTGACGGCAAAATATGGGTACAACAAAATAGAGCAGATATAGATTTAGAGACTATTTTCAGGGAAAAGGGTGTGCCTAATTCAGATATTGTATTGGGTTTTTTATCCCCTAAAATGCGAGAATACAGCGATTTTGCGGTTGCTTAATTTCGATGACTTTAAGTGCTAAGGCGTATCCAACATCTTCTTCCATTCATATACCCGCATCATCAATTCGACGGGCGTGATGCTGTTTAAGTCCATGTCGTCTAAGGCTTTTTTGATTTTGTCCAATCGTGGGTCGCCGATATCAAAGAAATTGAGCTGCATCGGTTGTGCCACGTTTTGTAGTTTCGATTTCATCGTGGACTTGGAATCGGTTGTTGGGAATTGGGAATTGGTTATTGGGGATTGGAGATTGGTTATTGGTGTGGTTGTTTCGCCGTCTGTCGCCTGTTGACTGTCGCCTGTTGCCTGTTGACTGTCGCCTGTCGCCTCTTGACTATCACCTGTCGCCTGAATATGTTTTTGTTCGAGTTGTGCCAATATCTCATTTGCGCGTTCGACAATGGTGCGGGGCATACCTGCCATGCGGGCGACATGCACGCCAAAAGAATGTTCAGAGCCGCCTTGGGTGAGTTTTCTTAGGAAAATGACCTTTTGTCCAATCTCTTTGGTGGCTACGTGGTAGTTTTTGATGCGCGTAAAGCGTTCGCTCAATTCATTGAGTTCGTGATAGTGCGTGGCGAACAGCGTTTTGGGGCGCACAGGGTTTTCATGCAAATATTCTGCGATAGACCACGCGATGGAGATGCCGTCGTAGGTGGATGTTCCGCGCCCAATTTCGTCCAGTAGTATCAAACTGCGTTCAGAAATATTGTTCATGATGGACGCTGTTTCGTTCATTTCGACCATAAAGGTGGATTCGCCGCTTGAAATATTGTCGCTTGCACCGACTCTCGTAAAAACTTTGTCCAAAATGCCCAAACGGACGGACGCTGCGGGGACATAGCTGCCCATTTGCGCCATCAAACAAATCAAAGCGGTCTGCCGCAACAAGGCTGACTTACCCGCCATGTTTGGTCCTGTAATCATGAGAATTTGTTGGTCGTCGGGGTCGAGCCAAACGTCATTTGGGACGTAAGTATCGCCAATCGGCAATTGCTGTTCGATAACTGGGTGACGACCTTGCTTGATATCAATGGAAAATGGAGAATGGATAATGGATAGTGGATAGTCTTTATTATCCTCTTTTACCCCCTCAGTAAAAACAGGTTTTGAATAGTTGTTTTTAACCGCAATCTCTGCAAAACTTCTCAAGCAATCGACCATGCCAATGACGCTGGCATTGTGTTGGATGGGCTGAACGGCATCTAAAATGCTGCCCACGAGTTGTTGAAACAGCATTTCTTCAATCGCTGTCATGCGTTCTTCGGCGGTTAATATCTTTTCTTCGAGTACTTTTAATTCAGGCGTAATGTAACGTTCCGCATTGGCGAGGGTTTGTTTGCGAATCCAATTGTTTGGCACGCCCATGTGTTTGTATTTGGCAGTCACTTCGAGATAATAGCCAAAAACGGAATTAAAACCAATCTTTAAGCTCGACATACCCGTTTTTTCTATCTCTCTTGTTTGAATATCAATCAACAATTGTTGGGCATTGCGGATGATGTTGCGCAGTTCATCCAGCTCTGTGTGTGCGCCATCGGCAATTGCACCGCCTTTTTGAATGTTTACTGGCGGTTCAGCGACCAAGACCTTTTCTATTTCATCTCTGACCGCTTTGCAAGGATTGAGACCATCTGCTAACTTTCGAAGATACGGATTTGCCCCCCACAGTATCAAAGCCATCGGTTCTATTGTTGACAATGAACGAGCCAGTTGACGCACTTCTCGCGGATTTATTTTGCCCAAAGGCACTTTAGAGATTAAACGCTCTAAGTCTCCTATTTGTCGAATGAGGGTTTCTAATTCTGCTTTGGTGTGTGGGTTATTGATGAGAAATTGTACAGAATCCAAACGTTGTTCAATCAAAATAGGAGACTTCAAAGGCAATACGACCCATTTTTTCATTAACCGTGCGCCCATTGGCGAAATAGTTTTGTCGAGAACATCCAAAAGAGAACGCCCGCCCTCATGCGTTGCATTGATGAGTTCCAAATTGCGAATCGTAAAGCGGTCAAGCCACACATATTTGTCAGGCAACAAACGGGCAATATGGTTAATGTGCTTCAAATTGGTGTTTTCAGTCGCCGCTAAGTAGTGCAACGCCGCACCCGCCGCCGTTTGGGCGAGGCTCATATCTTCAATCCCAAAACCCTTTAAAGTTTGCGTACCAAAGTGTTGTAAAAGCTTATCTCTGCCATAGTCTTGTTGGAACACCCATTCATCTAAAGCAAACGTGTAGTATTTATCGTTGAAACGCTCTTGAAAATCCTTGGTTTGTCCTTTTTGGAACAAAACTTCGGCAGGTTGAAAGGTTTGAAAGACCTTCTCGACATACGCCCAATCCCCCTCAGTCACCAAGAACTCACCCGTTGAAATATCTAGGAACGCAATGCCCACATCATTTTTAGAAACCGCCAATGCTGCGAGGTAATTGTTGCGCCCTTGTTCCAAAAGTTTATCATCGGACGTGACACCGGGCGTAATGACCTCCACAACGCCGCGCCGAACGACCCGACCCGCCACGGGTTTCTCCAATTGTTCACAAATAGCGACCCTATACCCTGCCCTAACGAGCTTCGGCAAATAATTATCAACAGAATGATACGGAAAACCCGCCAATTCGACATCAGAACCGCCATTGTTGCGCGCCGTTAAGACAATGCCCAATACGCGAGAGGCGATAATGGCATCTTCTCCAAAGGTTTCATAAAAATCACCGATGCGAAACAGGAGGATAGCGTCCGCATATTTGGCTTTTGCGGCGAAGTATTGCCGCATCAAAGGCGTTACATTGTCGTCTCCGTTTTTTTTATTGGGTTTACTGCCTGGTTTTGGCGGTCTTGCCATAGTTGTCTGATATTTTCAAGAAAAAAGAATGCGTGAGTGGGCAAAGTTAGGATTTTTGACCGCAGAATGGGCTGACGCGGTGGATTTTCTCCAATTTTTCTTGATTTATGGGATTTACACGAGGTTGTCTCAAAAGGTGAACGTTTGTTTTTAAGTCTACATACCAACTCAAATTGGAGATTTACGGAATTTTATACATGAGTGCCTTAATGAGTTGAAACAACTATCGGATATTTTTAAAATATCCGATAGTTGTGAGCGAAAAATATAACTTTTCAATGCTCGTATGTCTAAAAAATTTCGTAAATCTGTATGCTAACCTACACCTTCCTTAATCGGCATTTACATACGCTAAAGCCTTAGCATCATCGAATTCTCCTTCCCAACGCGCGATAACACAACTGGCTAAAGTATTGCCAATGACATTGACAGAAGTGCGTGCCATATCCATTAATTCATCAATGCCATAAATAGCCATGATGGGCCACAGCGGAAAACCAAAAGTAGAAGCCGTTGCAATAAGAATGACGAGCGACGCACGCGGTACAGCGGCAACGCCTTTACTCGTGAGCATGAGTGTCAATCCGATAACCACTTGTTCGCCAAAACTAAGATTAAAACCAGCGGCTTGTGCCACAAATATAGAAGCCAATGATAGATAAAGCGTTGTGCCATCCAGATTGAATGTATAACCTGTGGGAATAACGAACGAGACTATTTTGCGAGGTACACCAAATTTTTCCATATTCTCCAAAGCTTTGGGCAATGCAGAATCTGAACTGGTTGTGGCAAAAGCTATTGAAACGGGTTCTTTAATGGCTTCAATGAACTTTTTTATAGGTATTTTAGCAATAAACAAAGCAATAGGTAATAACACAACTAATATAAAGGTAATCAATGCCATGTACAGCGTAACCAATAAAAGTAAGAGGTTGTGCAAAATATCAATGCCTAAATGTCCGACTGTAACAGCAATCGCTGCACCAACACCAAAAGGAGCAAAATACATGATGAGGTTTGTAAACTTAAACATGGTTTCTGCAAGGCTTTCTGCAAACTCCAACATGGGCTTTTTCTTATTATCACTCAATAAAGCCAATGCAATACCAAATAAAACACTGAACACGACAATGGGTAACACATTTCCTTCATAAATAGATTTAACTATATTCTCGGGAAATATGTCAATAATGTGTTGTTGCCAAGTTTTAATTTCAGCAATTGGTAATTCTTTTAGCAATTGTTCGGGCACTTTGATACCAACACCTGCTTTGGTTAAATTAATAAACGCTAAACCAATTAATAAAGCAATCGTTGTGACAATTTCAAAGTATAAAAGTGATTTCCAACCCATGCGCCCAACTTGTTTTAAGTCAGAATGACTGGCAATACCGACGACCAAAGTGGCAAATAGCAATGGCGCGACAATGGTTTTTACCATCCGAAGAAATATCTTACTTAGAAATTGTAGATTTTGCGAAAAAGCTGGAAAATCCAACCCAATTTCAACGCCCAAAACCATTGCCACAAGTATCCATGTGGTTAAAGACTTTTTATAAAAAGCATACAAGAGTGTGCTTAACACAAAAATCCATCTAAGCCCAAAAAGTATTTCAGGGCTAAGAGATAGGATGTTATAACCATTTAAAACTTGGACAAGGGCTGATAGTGTAAAAAGGATGATTGCTAATAATCCTGCTTTGCGTTGATTCATAAATGCGTTTTTTAGATATGGGCAGTTTTAAAACTAACCCAACAGATAAGTGTTGGAAATAGTAAGTCGGCATTGAAAACAGCCCAATCGTGAGGTTGGGTTTTAGGTTCGTGTTGCCTGCAATGCATACTTTTTTGACAAAGCTAAAAAATCTAAATTGGTTCACAAAAGTATTTTTTGTTGCGGTATTCTAAAGTATTGAAAATGATTGTTCTATAACAAAAAAATGCTCTTTGGACATGTGTGTTTAGGGAATTTTACGCGTTCACTGTACGGGCAAAGTCCTTTAATTCATTTGGGTTTTTGAATATTTGGTAGAATAAAAGACCTTTCTAAAATCTAAATTACTGCATACAATGAAATAATAAAATCTGTTTTTTAGGCGAAAAGCACCCCCCTCAGTATTTACAACTTTACAAACTTCATTGGGACATTGCGTACTTTATTCGCGGATACTTGAATGATAAGTAGTCATTGGTCATTAATCGTCATTAGTCATTTTCGTAAATTATAGATTATCAACGGTTTATGAGAAATCAAAATCCCGATTATTTGTGACGACCTACTTATAAGTGCCTTGTGGCACAATCATATTTTTTTCTTAAAAAACGTTTAAAAACGTTAGGGAAATTTTTAAAATTTCATAAATGTATTCTGTAATCTATTGACTGTCGTCACAATGCTGAAATATAAAAAAGAGACCGCTCATACTGAGGGGTCCCTTTTTTATATTTTATACTAACTATTTCGTCCTATCTCACTTTAAGTGTTATAATTGTCAAAACAGCGAGAAGGATACCGACAATCCAAAATCGAGCGACTAAGCGGGGTTCTGGCATACCTTTTTTCTGAAAATGGTGGTGCAAGGGCGACATGAGAAAAATACGTTTACCTTCGCCGTATCTCTTTTTAGTGTATTTGAAATAACTGACTTGAATCATCACTGAAAGCGTTTCCGCAAAGAAAACACCACATAATATCGGGATTAACAATTCTTTACGTATTAAAAGTGCAAATACAGCGATGATACTACCGAGTGTCAATGAACCCGTATCGCCCATGAAAACTTGCGCTGGATAGGCATTGTACCAGACGAAACCCACACAGGCGGCAAAAAAACAGGCGGCAAAAATCACTAATTCGGAGGTATTCGGAATATACAATATGTTCAAATAATCTGCAAAAATGGCATTACCCGTAGCATATGCCAATATGGCGAGTGTTGCACCGATGATTGCAGAAGTACCACCTGCCAATCCATCTATACCATCCGTCAAATTTGCGCCGTTTGAGACCGCCGTGACGACGACGATAACCATGATGATAAAAACGATGGTCGTCAAATCGCGACTTGTTTTTTCGCCTAAAAGTGGTTTAAGAAATTTAGAATAGTCTAATTCATTGTTTTTATAAAAAGGCACATTTGTCAAAGGGGCTTTCACGTATACCATCTCGCGCATTTGTCCACCGCGTTTTGGGTCAGAAGCATAGACAGTTTTAGTGATGGTATAATGATTTAATTCCGCTGTTTTTTTATCCATTCTGACAACAATATCATCACTTTTGAGCATAATCAGAGCGACCACCAAACCTAAGGAAACTTGACCGACGACTTTGAAAATCCCTGGCAACCCTTTTTTATTTTTCTTAAAAACCTTGATATAATCATCTAAAAAACCGACGACACCCATCCAAGATGTAGCTAAAAGCATGACTAAGACATAAATATTGTCTAATTTACAGAATAATAATGTCGGTACTATAATGGCTAATATGATGATGATACCACCCATTGTGGGCGTACCTTGTTTCTGTTTTTGACCTTCAAGACCTAAATCTCGAACCGTTTCCCCAATTTGTAATTTGCTCAAAAAACGAACGATGTACCGACCAAAGACCAAAGCAATGGTCAATGATAAAATAATCGCAGCACCCGCCCTAAACGATACGTAACGCATTAATCCTGCACCCGGAAAGTGATATTGGGCATCTAACCATTCAAAAAGTGAATATAGCATGATGAAAATGAAAAGTTTTAAAAGTTGTTTTTCTACAATGTGCGAAGTTATTTTTTTAGCATGGGAATTATGGATTATTTGAATAAAAAAGAAAAACAAAGGGCAAACTTTCTGAGATTGAAAGTTTGCCCTTTGTTTTGCATTAAGCGGTTTGTTCTTAAAAACGTGCCGTAAAACCACCCAAAATATTCAAACCTAAATTAGGATAATTTTGCCAACGTTGTCTTTTAAGGTTCAATAAGTTATTGATATCTAAGAAAGCACCGATATTTTTTGAAAACCATAATTCGCCACCAATATTGATGTCAAATAAGGGACTTAAACGCTCAATATTGCCGACGCTGTTTTTAAAAGGTACGCCGTTTTGAACAAATAAAGAGGCTTTTGCTACGGCTGTTTGGTTCCCTTTTGAGACGACATTGTATTTTGCAGAAACATTAATATCGGTGGAAGGTAAACCCCAAGCTGCTTTTTGGTTATTGGCAGTATAAATGTTTTGACTTGCCGTAGCTATCAATTCCATGTCTTTGATAGGGTGCATGGTGATAGCACCCCGAATATTAAATATCTTAACGGTATCATATAAAACCTTGAAACGGCGGTATTTATCGGCGGTATCCGCTAAAAACAAGGCTAAGTTTTGATTGTTACTCCAACCCACCTGTGCGGAATAATCAAAAATAGGAATAGCCCCTTTGATACCACCATAAATCTCTGTCTTGACTGTATTTTGAATTCTAAAACTATCAGGTCGGATGAATGGATTGTAGTTTGTCAAATTCTTATAAGAGTTTTTCAAAAAATCACCTTTCCAACCCAAAAAGGCTTGTAATTGATTGCCCGCAACACTAGCAGATGCTTCAACATCTGGCAGTGGCGTGAAAACATCTTTATGGGATACCAAATTTGCACCCGCACGGACACTAAAACCTTCGCCTTTGTACGTGAAACTTGGATTTAAGATGATATTGTTCAAGTCCTGCGTTTTGTCCGACTTCGGTGCGAGTGTCGTAAACTCTGTTCGGACGACAATACTGAGGGGGTGCTTTTCGGTGAACCATTTTGTGGCTTCGGCTCTAATATTAAAATCCGTTTCCCGATTGCTGAAATTATCATTCATATTGTAGAAATTCAGACCCAAAGCATAGTTGAAATCTGCTACAGTGCGTGCTGAATTATACGCCTTTGCCCCTGCCGAAATGGTGTTGAAATACTGCCGAGTATCTACTTTCGCATACGAGAACTTATCATGATTGTAACCATAATATTGACGCGTATTGTTGTCGTAACCGAGTTTGGCATCAATCGCTACACCTGCTTGGGCATAAAAAGTACCATTGGCTTCGGCATTGGTGGTTGCAAAACTTTGATTTTCAAAGCCTTTGTTATTATCTGCTGAATGATGTTTTAATTTTAACCCAACCAAATACGTCTTTGGGTCGCCGAAACGATACGCACCTTCCAAATAAGGTGAATTAGGCAAGCCATAACCCGCCTTTGCATAGCCTTTATACTGAGGGGGTAGTTTTTCAGTTTTTATGGCAACGGGACGCATACTGGGTGCAGTATAATTCACATTCAATATTTTGTTAGGCACACTGTACGCTTGGGCTTTTGTCGTTGTATCAACGGCGGGTAATACAGGCTGGACATTGATACGCTCTGTTTCTAACAATTTGGCATCAAAGTTTTTGATAACGTCCTGCGTTTGTGAAGGCACATCTTTTCCAGGTTGCGCCATGATGGCTGTTGGCACAAGGATGGACATATAAAGAAGCAGTTTATTTATCTTGCTCATAAGTTTTTTTTGATTTTATGTTTGTTAAATCGAAGAAAAGGAAGGATGGAGCATAAGTTTAGGAAATTTTTACAATTTCCTAAACTTATGCTCTGTTTTGGCACATCAATTACCTGTATCCATATCCAACAATTTATTATTGGGCGTAGTAATACGGCTTTTGGTTGATTCTTTCGATTTTAAATTATTGAGTTTTTGTTGTGCTTCAGCAACAAGTTCAGGATACTGTTTTACGCCTTCAACAATGGATTCGAGTGCAGCTCGAGCATTGACAAGGTCATTTTTTTCAGCATATATATCTGCTTGAAGGATAACCGCTTTGGCAGCCCAAAATACTGAGGGGTTGTTCATGGATGCGCGGTCTGCTTTACCTAATGCGACTTCCAGATTCCGCTTTTTGTATTCAATCATGGCGTCCAAATAACGGGATTCTGCTGTTTGTTCGTCTGTGCCTCCTGCTGCAATTGTTTTCAAGAAAAAGCCTTGCGCATTGTCAAGTTGATTGCGGTCAAAGGCAATTTTTCCTAAATGATAATTCGCTTGTGCAATTTGAGACCTTGTCGCACGCGGGTTGTTGGCAACTTTTGAGCCGTATTCAAGTACGGCGTCTGGTCTATTGCTGCGGTATGCACTGCGTGCTGCCCACAATTCCGCTTCAAAACGTTTATCTTCGGTTGTGGCAACTTTATCCCATTTGACAGCGAGGTCGAATGTTTTAGCGAAGTCTTTTTTGAAATTATAAGCAATCAAAGTCGCTTTTTCAACCGCTTTTTCAAACCATTTGGAAGAACCACGCTGTACAACGGATTCATAATCAATCAAAGCATTATTAAAATCTTGTTTTGCGGCATAAGATTCGGCGCGATAATAATAGGCATTGATAGTATTGGGTGAATTTGTAAAACGACTTAAATAAGTCGTAAAACTCGCTATGGCTCTATCGTAATTACCACTTTCGTATTGCACTTCTGCGGCTTTATAAGTGATATTGTCTTGCTCTAAATTATCCACTTTATAACCTGGAATGGTTTGTAAGAAAGCAAAATAATCATCAGGACGACCTAATTCATTGACATAAATGTCTTGCAAACGCTCCAAAGCAGCTTTTGCATCTGTTGGCGATGGATTGTTGTAGAAAACCTGCTTATAGTAGGAAATCGCTCCCTCATTACTGCCTTTATTTTGAGCAATCAAACCCAAACGCAACAAGGCACTAACCACATACTCATTCTTATCTTTATGGTTGGTAATGACAGACGTTAAAGCCTGTTGTGCTTTGTCTAATTGATTCAAATTCATATAAGTAATGCCTATTTCTAACAAAGAAGCAGCGGCAAACTCTGAATTTGGATAATTCGTCGTGAGTTTTTCTAAGGTAATGAGTTTGTCAACATTACTACCTTTCAGACCTTGAATGATGCCTTTTTGATACAAAGCATACACAAAACCAGAGTAGTTTTTAGATATGGCTTCGTCATAATAACGAATGGCATCTTCATAACGGTTGCTCTTAAAATAGCAATCCCCAAGGCGCAAAACGGCATCTCCTAAGACTTGATTTCTGACATAATCGTTTGATATATAATCATATTCGCGTTTTATGCCTGTTACTACGGTTTGGAAATATGTTAAGGCAGTAGCATAGTTTTTCTCTTTCAAAAAATTATAGCCTTGAATATAATTAGCCATATTAACAGAAGATTCGGCGGGTAATTGTCCTATCGTTTTTGCCAGTGCTAAAAAATTATTCATATAGCGTTGGCTGTTGTTATAATCTTTTAAGTCGTAATTGATATAGCCCAACCAGTAATTTGACATAGCCTTTGTTTGGGCATCGGGCGCATCAGCGAGACTGCGTTCAAAGTAAGTTTTAGCACCCACTTTATCCCCTGCTTGATACAACTGCATACCCCGATACGCTTGTGCTTTTTGAGCTGCTTCGCGCAATTTCGGTGTTTTATTCGGTGTCAACGTAATGATGCGCAAAGCTTCGTCATAATTGCGGGTTTGCAACAAAACATCAGATAACAATCCTTGTGCTTCGGGATAATTTTTTGATGACGAAGGAATCGCTTGAAACGCATCGACAGCCTCTTGTGTTTGCTTCAATTCATACGCTAATTTCGCATAATTCCATTGTGATTCCTCTTGTACGGCGGGGTCGTAAGTCATACGCGATGCAATAGAAAACGCATTTTTAGCGCGAGGTCTATTGCCCATGCGCAAATAACAATCGCCCAACAAATACATACCATTTTGACCAATAAGAGAGTTTTGCCCACTTAGATTTTCGAGAGAAGCCGCCGCTTTATCGTAATGAGCATTGCGATGTTGAGAAAAACCCAACTGATAATAGTCTTCTGCACGCATATTGGCATTGCCGTCGGCACCTTCAGCAAGGTATCTTTCTGCTATTTCGTATTGTTTTTTCTCAAAATAGGCTTGACCAACCAATTGATTGATTTGTTTGAAGTTTTTTACTTTCGTATCTTCTAATGCCGAAAGACCTGCTTGTAATACCTTGTCCCAATCTCGTTGAGCGGCATAAATCTGTACTAAATTATAAGGAACGACCGCGGCGTATTGCTTTGAGTTCGCTACTCTTTGGAAACTCCGTGCGGCATCGTCCAATTGGTTATCAAAAAATGCGCACATGCCGTAGTAATAATTCGCTTCGTTATAATATTTGAACGTTGTCAAATCTTTAACTTTAGAAAAATTGGCTTTGGCTTGAGGAAACTTTTTTTGCACGAAGTAAGCATAACCCTGCTTGAAATATAATTCATCCCTTTGGTTGGATGGCAAATCAGAAGCATTCAAAGCATTGTAAAAATCTAATGCTTTGTCGAGTTTGTTTTGATTAAAATAATAATCACCCATTTCAATTGCCGCCTGTCCTGCCAAAGGGTCAGGTGAATAGCGACGGATGTAGTCCAGCATCAGTTGTTCGCCGTTCGGTTGACCCGAACGTACGGCAGCTTTGGCGTAAAACAATTCCGCTTGACCCCTCAGTAATCGAGCTTCTGGTTCGGGTGCAGGACGTAATTGGGTAAGGGCGACGTAAAACTCTTGCATCGCTAAATTGTAGATTCCTTTGTCGTAAAAGTCTATACCTCGTTTGTAAGCAAGGTTAGCTTCCGTAAAAACTGTCGTCGCTTGTGCGAAGAATTCAGTGCTAAGGAAAACGACAAACAACAGACTCAAAAGCAGTTTTGGCTTCATAGTTGTTCGATAGTTAGGTTTTTGTTTAATTAGGACTTCTTCTAATGGTTTCATTGTCAAGAAGTTAGTGAATTAATACAGCAAATTTTAACATTTAAACGTGAAACAACAAATTATCGTCTATGATTCTTCATTTGTTTGGAAAAAAATAACGGTTTTTTAATGCTTTGTTAAAATTCTTACGCCTAAGACGCTGTAGGGGTGGCTAAAGACATTCATGACTTTGCTAAAATAATTGAAGCCAATCGCCTTTCTGTTGCTCATTAAAAAATATCTTTTCTGAATTAAAAAGTCTTGCAAAACGGTGGGTTTGCAAGACTTTCTAGGTTTATACTGAGGGGTCTAAGCCAGTTGCAAAGTTGTATCTTCAAATTTAACAACAAAACTGACTTCTGCTTGCATGGCTTTGAATACTTTTACAATGGTCTCAATCGTCACATTATTCGCACTGTTTTCTAACTTTGAAATTTGCGCTTTTTGTACACCGACCAATTTACCCAATTCTTCTTGAGTTAAATTTCTTTCTTTACGTGCCGTTTTTATCATATCACCAATGAGTTTCATTTGAAGTTTATATTCGTATTGGTCTCTTTTAGGTGTACCTACTTCACCGATGAAACGGTCTTTCATTTCATCGAGCGTATATGTTTTTATTTTATCTTCCATGTCTAAAGATAATGATTGTTTGCTGGCATTTTCAATAAAATTGCTATTTTTACCTCTAAAATCTTCATAAAATGACAGAAAAAGAAATATTAGCCATACATGATGTACTCTATCAGTATTTAACAGGATTGCATGAAAAAGATGCGTCATTCAAATTTAGAATTCGTTCCAATGATACTGAAACATTTAAATTAGGGCATTGGTTTGCAGGAAATAAAATGACACATGTGCATATACCTTTTTGGTCTTATGATAATCCCAAAACTCTTGCTCCTACAATTCGGCTTTACCTGCCATTTGGTAATCAAAATATATATTACGAATTAGAAACAGCTCATGAAGATAATCAAGAAAGGAAAAACTATTTTATAGAAATGGCTGCTGAATTAGATTTCAGAAATGGTTTAAAAGATGGACATTGGCATAAAAAAATCGAGAAACAACAAAATATTTTGGCTACATTAGATTATTTCATAAAAAATGAAAAGCCCAAAATTGACGCTTACATAAGTAAAAATCCATTGCCGAATGTGGTTGATTTTATTTCCGATGAAGATTTTGCAAAAGATATAGAACGTGTAGAGAAATATAGAAGTCAAACTTTAACAACTGAAATTTGGCAAAAAACGCAAGTTTTGTTGGAAGAATTCAAATTGAGTCAATATACAGAAACACATTTATCGAATAATTTATCACGCCTTTATGTTGCCAATTTTCAAGGAATCAAGGAGTTAACAATTGAGCATTTGTCACTAAACTCTCGTTGGATATTTCTAACTGGTGAAAATGGTTTTGGAAAAACATCTGTTCTTCGTGCCATTGCTAAAGGATTTGTTGGTGATGAAAGTTTTGTGCAACCAATGCCCTCAAACGCGCAAATATTTTTAAATGGTTTTATAAATAACAAACCTTTTAAAGGTAATGCATCTGAAAAGCAAAATATAAAAATACCGATAGCTACGTATGGTGTTTCTCGTTTTCAATTGACTGCAAGTGACCAAACAGCTTCGGATAGAAGTCAACAAAAAACATATTCCTTATTTCATGATGATGGACAGCTTATTAATATAGAACAAGAATTAATTACAACTTATGCTTATAATAAACCCCGATTTGAGCAATTGAGGAGTATATTTCTGAAAATAATTCCTAATCTAAAAAATATTAAGATTGATACGACCAATGGTAGTCCGAAAGTTCGATATTACGAAAAAGACGACCAAAATATGCCGTATGAAGCGGTGTCATTAAACGAATTGGCAGCAGGTTATCGCAGTATTTTGACCATGATAGGCGATATGGTTATACGTTTATCGGACAATAAGGAAACGATTCAAGAAGTCTCAGGTATTGTTTTAATTGATGAATTGGATGCGCATCTTCATCCAAAATATCAATATGAATTGCCCAAATTATTATCTGATGTTTTTCCAAAAGTTCAATTTATTGCAACTATACACAGTCCAATTCCTATTTTGGGCTTGCCCCAAGACAATCAACCAATAATACTCACTGTCGAGAGGAGCTTAGAAAAAGGCATCACAGTTGACCGAAAAGACGATGATTTTGATATTCGCCAGCTCAATCCAGAAGCCTTATTGACTTCTCCAATATTCAATTTTCAAACGCTTTTTGCACGAGGGGCAAAAACGGAAACAATCATTCCAACCAGTGATTTTAACGAAGTCATTGAAATTGAAGCAATGAAAAAACGGCTTAAAAACCTACGTGAAGCGGGTTTAGTACAATAAATTTGAAGATATGCGAAAAATAAAGCCCTATTTCGATATTGCTGATGAACCAAAAGAGTTATGGACAGAAGCTTCTAAAAAACGAAACAAAACTAAGCTAAACAATCCGAATGGTGATTCAAAAATTGAACTGGCATTGAGCCAAAAAGAAGCACATAAGTTCGATAGAGAAGTTTATGGTTTAAAAACGGTAAAAGATAAACTAAAAATCATTTTTAAATGCAAATGTGCTTTTTGTGAAACCAATACACACGTAGGGGCACACAAAGATGTAGAACATTATCGTAATAAAGTCCACTATTATTGGTTAGGCTATGAATGGACAAATCTATTGCTATCATGTCAAATTTGTAACAGAGATTTTAAAGGAAGACTATTTCCACTCGAAAATAATGCCAACAGAATCACCGTACATCCCCTCAGTATAACAGGTGAATTTGACCGAACACAATGTCATATTTTATCAGACAACCTTAAAGCCGAAAAGCCATTATTGCTACATCCTGCTATTGATAATCCCAAAGAACATCTTAAATTTTTGTCCAACGGATTAGTTGAAGGCTTAACATTGAAAGGGAAAAAATCAATCGAAGTTTATGGGTTAAAACGAGATGAACTAAGAAAAGCGAGAGAAAATATTGTTTTTCAACTGCGAAAAGATATTTGGGAAGAGTACAAACACACAGTGCCAAATGCCGAGAGAATAACCATAGAAATTTGTAAAGTCATTTATAAACTTATGGCTCGAATTGAAAACGAAGAATCAGAATATATTGGGTTTTCAATGACTATCCTTGAAAATTTTGAGGCTTTTATCATAGACAATCAAGCACAAGGCATTGATATGCCTGATAAAGATATTATGAGGCAAGCCGCACGTGCCATTTTGAATTCATAGATTTGTTGCTGAAACTTCTCACTATAAAACTGCCTTTTCAGGAGAATAATGGTGAAAAACGAAGCGACGAACCTCAACCGAAGTCCGCCACTAAAACTATTTTATTCTTTGCTCAATCAATTTTTTCAAAGATTTCAAAATCCGATAAATATCAAATATCTCATCTGTCAATGCCGAATAATCTCTGCTAATACAAAATTGCTTTTCTTCTAATGTTTTGAAATACCAATCTGAACCAATTACATGACAACCATACATCGGTAAACCATTATTGTTTAAAGATTGACCAACAAGCATGGCGGCAAGGGCTTGTCCAGCAGGGTCGCCTTTGGGGTCACGGAATTTTTTATATTCTTGAAAAGCAAAAAAAGGAATTTTAGGACTCCGCCGTCCTGTCGCTATCATGCTATCAGGTTCACCATATAAATGCCAATCCTCATAATGACCTGCGAGTCTTCGTTGTGCAAAAATATTAAAGTCTTCTGAATTAAATTGTACCAATGCGAATATAGGACCTATAAAAAAGGTGTCTAATTCTTGCTCATTCCAATCACGGAAATGAAAAGCCAAACTTTTTTGTAGCCTCAATAAAGCAGCCCGCTCCCAATCCTCAATCTCAATAGGATGTGCCAACCAATGTGATAACGATTCTAAATTTTGAACTTCCTTTATACCTAAATTATCTTCTAACCATTCAATCGAACAATCTCTAAAAACTTTTTCTTTTTCCATTTTTTTTAATATTTTGAAGCAAATTTAAGTATAAAATAAGGAAAATACTAATTCCAAAAAGCAAGTATCTATAAAAAAGAAGCGACGAACCTCAAACGAAGTCCGCCGCTAAAACTATTGTAAAGTGAATAAATTTCATTAAGCAGAACACGCCATGCAATCTGGATCATCTAAGCTACACGCATTCGGGAAGTTTTCAGCTTCTTGAATGTCCTTTGCCGTGATGGTTTTGATGGCTGAAAAATCAATTTCTACTTGATTCGGTATTTCCTCCACCAAATTGGGACTTGACATCAAATTTACTGAGGGGGTCAAAACATCGGCATGCTCGCCTACCCTAACCCTTTGATGTTTTGCAGATAATGTAAACTTAATAGGGTCAGCAGCCGGTCTTGTCCGCAAATAATACATACCTGTTTTCAAACCTTTTTGCCACGCATAGAAGTGCATCGAAGTCATTTTCGAGAATGTTGCCGATTCCATGAATAAATTCAAGGATTGCGATTGACAAATAAACGCGCCTCTATCGGCGGACATGTCAATAATCGCTTTCATCGAGAGTTCCCACGATGTTTTGTACAACGCTTTCAAAGTATCAGGCAAACCTTCGATGTTTTGGATTGAGCCATTTGCTGCGATGATGATTTGACGTGTTTCGTCATTCCATAAACCCAAACGCACGAGGTCATTGAGCAAATGTTTGTTGACCACAATGTGTTCACCCGACAATGTGCGGCGTGTATAAATATTCGTCGTGTAAGGTTCAAAACATTCATTATTGCCCAAAATCTGCGAAGTGGAAGCCGTCGGCATCGGTGCAAGCAATAAAGAATTACGCGCACCGACTTTCTGAACTTTTTCACGTAAACTTGCCCAATCCCAACGTTTTGAAGGTTTAACACCCCACATATCGAATTGAAATTCGCCATTACTGAGGGGGCTACCCGGGAAAGATTCATAGTGTCCCAACTTCTCTGCAAGTGCTACGGACTCTGTCATTGCTGCAAAATATATCGTTTCAAAAATATCTTTATTCAATTGCCTGGCTTCGTGGCTATCGAATGGCATACGCATCATGATGAACGCATCAGCCAAACCTTGCACACCCAAACCAATCGGACGGTGTTTGAAATTGGAATAACGGGCTTCTGGAATGGGGTAATAATTGATGTCAATGATTTTATTCAAATTCTTTGTCACCACACGTGTGATGTCATACAATTTATCAAAATTAAATTCCTGACGTTTAACATCAACATACTTCGGCAAGGACAAAGAAGCCAAATTACAGACCGCTACTTCGTCTTTTGAGGTGTATTCCATGATTTCAGTACACAAATTCGATGAACGAATTGTGCCTAAATTCTTTTGATTGGATTTTTTATTCGCTGCGTCTTTATACAATATATAAGGTGTACCCGTTTCAATTTGTGATTCTAAGATTTTATTCCACAACTCACGTGCAGGTACGGTTTTGCGGGCTTTTCCATCGCGTTCGTATTGGTGGTATAACGCTTCAAACTCGCCACCATACGTATCAAATAACTTTTGCGCTTCGTTTGGACAGAACAGCGACCATGATTTGTCGTCTTTTACACGTTCCATGAACATATCTGGCACCCACAAGGCATAAAACAAATCGCGCGCACGCATTTCGTCTTTACCATGATTTTTCTTTAAATCTAAAAATTCAAAGATGTCTGCGTGCCAAGGCTCAAGATAAATAGCGAACGCACCTTTGCGCTTTCCACCGCCTTGATCCACATAACGCGCTGTATCATTAAACACCCGCAACATCGGAATAATACCATTCGACTGTCCACCAGTACCTTTGATATAGCTGCCTGTTGCCCGAACATTGTGCACAGACAAACCAATGCCACCTGCCGATTGAGAAATCTTAGCACAACGCGACAAAGTTTCAAAAATACCTGAAATTGAGTCATCTGTCATGGACAATAAGAAACAAGACGACAATTGCGGCTTCGGAGTTCCTGCATTGAAAAGGGTCGGTGTGGCATGAATAAACCATTTTTCCGACATCAAATTGTAGGTTTCAATCGCTGAATCAATGTCTTCGCCATGAATACCGACGGATACGCGTAAAAACAATTGTTGAGGGCGTTCCACCACTTTTTTATCCATACGCAACAAATACGACCGTTCCAAAGTCTTAAATCCGAAATAATCGAACTCATAATCACGGTCATAAATAATCGCCGCGTCGAGTTTATCTTTATTCTTCTGGATGATTTTATGTGTTTCTTCACCAATCAAACCTGCTTTATCGCCCGTTTTAGGGTCAATATAATTATACAAGTCTTTCATCGTGCGAGAAAAAGACTTATCCGTGTTTTTATGCAAGTTAGAAACAGCAATACGCGCTGCCAAAACCGCATAATCAGGATGTTGCGCCGCCAATGAAGCAGCTGTTTCTGCTGCGAGGTTATCCAATTCTGTCGTCGTTACGCCATCGAATAATCCTTGAATTACTTTTTTAGAAATCTCGATGTAGTTTACCAACGGATTTAACCCATAACAGAGTTTTTTGATGCGGGCTGTGATTTTGTCAAAACTGACATCTTCGTACTTTCCGGTTCTTTTAATGACGTGCATATCTTCTTGTTTTTTACTTAGTTTATAAACAATTTTTTGAAAGTATTTTTATGTGTGGTAATAAATCCCATTTTTCATATTCGGCATCTTTCAAACCGTCTTTCAGTTTTACTGAATCACCTACTCTAAAAGCCATTATTCTGTTCGTTTTTAATTAAAATGCTACGTTAAAACTGTTTTTGCTGTTTTTTACTGAGGGGGTGTATAAACCCTTCATATTTTTTTATCCAATCACATTGGATTATTGACAAGCCAATCCGCATAAGCATTCACATGAAGCGCATTGGGTGAATCTTCATCTTCTATTTCTAAATCACACAGCGGGTGTTGCATATCTTGACCCTTCACTTTTATTGTTACAATAAAACCATTGTCTAAATTGGCTTTTTTGTTGCCATCCATACCTAAAACCGTTATTTTTTGTCCAATACTAATCGCTTTATTATCGCTCTCGGTAACAGTTGCTTCGAAAGGAAAAGTCAGCTTTTCGGACAGATACTTTTTCCATTTATCCAATACTTTGTACATATTTGTTTCATCACCACACATTTCCATAATAAGATTGCCTTCCTCGCTGCCATCATTGAATGTATGTTTTGTTTCCCATTTATCCGCAAAAGCTTTGGCTGCTTTAAACGTATCACGCGGCTTTGCGGGTTCCAAATCTTCATCTGTTAGACAATAATGTAACAAATCCAAGTCTTCCATATTTCCTTCTTGTATATAACCGATAGGCATATTTTTGAACGTATCCGTATCCCAAATCAATTCATAGGTCGGGTCATTCTTCTTTTTCGGTTCGGTAATCCAACCTTGCCAACCGCTCATATCCCATTTTCCTGTTTCTACATCTTTGACACCTTGTTTGATTTTGACGGCGTCACCTATTTTAAAAGCCATTTTTTAATCAGTTTTGTTAGGAATAATTTTATATTATATTGTTTTAACTTATTTCTAACTATACGAAAGTTGTTACCGTCAGAAAAGTCCGTGAGGACTGACTCCGTTTATAGAATAACCCACTCACGGACTTTTCTAACATCAACTTTCATACAGTTAAGCTCATTCTACTGAGGGGTACAACCCTTATAAAACCCAATATTCTGTAAATTTAAAAATCCCGTTCTCCTGTCATTGACACACAAACCAGCCTGTATAAGCCTCCACGTGAATCCAATTTGAATCATCCTCTTCCGAAACTGCCAAATCGCACAACGGATGCGGCACACCCACGCCCCGCACTTTAATTTTGACCATCAAACCATCATCTTCGTCAATCGCTTTGGCACTAAAACCCGTCACTGTTGCCGTTTGTCCTTCTTTCACCGCTTTATTGTCGCTGTCAACCACCATCACTTCAAAAGGGAATTTTAGGTTTTCGGTCAAATAACGCTGCCATTTTTCCAAAGCCTTAAACATCTCTTTCTCCTCACCCACCACTTTCATAATAACAGCACCTTCTTCGCTGCCATCGTTAAAGGCATGTTTGTCATCCCAAAACGCTGCAAAAGCTATGGCTGCCTCGAATGTATCACGTGGTGTGGCTGTCTCAAATTCATCATCAGTCGTCGCATAATGTACCCAATCCACTTCATCGACATTGCCTTCGATGATATACCCGTTGGGCATATTTTTGAGTGTTTCGGTATCCCAAATCAACTC
>JAYTUQ010000240.1:0-1576 GCA_043744455.1 Saprospiraceae bacterium
AGAGCTATGGTATGCACACAAGTTCATTGACATTTTGGTAATTTTGTACATTCAAGATAAATCCTTGGAAAATATCATAAAATCGAGTTAAACCATTCATCATCGTAATAGGTCCTGGCGGTCTTTTATTGATATATCCCGACCACCCACCGAGCCTTGCCACCGCCCACGAGGCGAAAGCTAAGGTGTTTTTGGGATGAGGATTTTTTTGTTTTTGCGTGCTTCCTTCCAATTGCATAGATACTTGTTGCAAACACGCTATTTCGATGGGCGTAAAAACATCCTCAATGTTTTGCTGTGTTTGTCCCTCTCTTGCTTGAACGAGTTGCATGACCAAAACCGCCGCCAGCAGGGTTAGCGTAGCTAAATTTATGAGTGCCTCATAAGATTCTACCTCAGAACTTTCGATGGCTAATCCTTCTGATTTAATGGTTCGGAAAGTTTGTTCAATCAACCAACGCCACTTGTACCATTGAATAATGATGAGTGCATCGTCAGTGGTTTCAACCTTATGTGAGGTCAGTAATATCCAATGAATAGGCGTTTCACCATTGACCACCGTACTGGGTTGCTCCTTTACTTCAACCACATAAAGGGGTAAAATGGGTTCATATTGTTGCTTAATTGACCAATTAGGACAAGTGATAGCAACCTGCCCAAACTTAATAGCCAAATGGGCTTGATGAGCACTCCTTTTATCTGTCTTGGGTAATTTAAGGCTGTAACAACCCTGTACTTCCCATGAGTTGAGGGCTTTATGAAGTGTTTGGGAAGATATTAGCTCACTATTTTCTGTGTTAGCAAGAGGACTTAATTTTCGGTCATAAGAAGACCGAACAACATAACCCCAGCCTTTTTGATGATAACCACACAGGGCTTCATAGACATCTCCCTCTCTGTCGCTTACAATAGTATATTGTTGAGCATTAGGGCAGTTATTAACGGCTTGTTCAATCACAGAAAACCACTTGTAATACTCTTTTTGTTCAAAGGGTTGTTTCCACAAGTCTGTACGTTGGGCTTTTTTAAATGCTTTTTTGAGTTCTTTTTGGGCTTTTTCATCAAGTTTAGCGTCTATGATAGGTTCTTGTGGAGCAGGGCGTTTCCATACATGAAGCCCCAAAATACCTAAATAGCCACCTGTAAGGGCATCTACTCCGATAGCGGGGTGCATATGGAAACCACTTACTTGTGTAGATTTACCCATATACCCCAACGAAGACCGATTTTGATGAAGTCCAAAACTCGCTGCGGTCGTATCTTCTACTAATAAGATGTGCTTGTCTTTACAAAGAGAATTAAAAACCAAAGCCTGAGCATCAATCAATACGTCGGGAGTAACCGAACTATTATTGATAAAACGCCCATAACTAACTTCTTCGGCTCTATTTTTACCTAATTGTCGTAAAATAACCGTCTGGCGTTTTACCATAGCGGATAAAATTTTATCCTTGACTCGCTCTAAACGTGGATCTCCTAATATTTTCATCCTTCAATATTGTTTTAAAATCAATATTACAAAATTACCAAAATGTCAAAGAACGATATAATTAACTTGTGTGCATACCATAGCTCT
>JAYTUQ010000241.1:0-6009 GCA_043744455.1 Saprospiraceae bacterium
TTCCTGTTCTTCATTTATCAGGCGATAGAGAATTTATCGGCGATTATTGGCTTCGAGAATTAGTAAAACTGGAAATTCAGTTCGTTATTCGGATAAAAAGCAATAAAAAATGCCAAGTTTGGTTCAATAACGGTATCAAAAACAGAGAAATCAAACTCAAGGCTTTGCATCGCTACATGACTAAAAAGGGACTTAAATCACACCAAATTGTACTGGCAGGTGATTATATTGCTCAAATTATTGTCTTAGAAAATACCGCATTACAGCCCGACGAACCTTTTTTGTACCTTATTACAAATGTCGATGATATTGAACAAGCCGCACAACTCTATCGCATGAGGTGGAAAATTGAATGTTGCTTTAAACACTTGAAAACCAATGGTTTTAACCTTGAAAATCAAGCTTTTACGGCACCTCACAAAATTGAATTATTGATGAGTATTCTTGTTTTAGTTTATGCTATGGCTATTTATGAAGGGGTGATTATTTATCAAACCGAACAAGTTAAAACTAAAACTTATAAAGTTAAAGATAATAAGGGACAAATTCACCTTGTCTTTTACCCAGAAAAATCTGTTTTTAGAGCAGGTTTAGCTTTTATTGAAGATTTAATTCTAGACATTAAAAAACTAATTGAGTATTTACATAACATTGTATTTAACTATTTCATTGATAATCAATGTTTTAAACTTTAATCTTTTTCACAGTACAGTAGTTTAGTATTTTTAGCAAAATTAAAAAGTAAATTTATCAAATCAAAAAAAGCCTTCTTTTCTATCTGCAATATATTTTTGGATAAAAGCTTAGGTACATAAAATAGAAAATAGCATAATTGTTTTATACACATAATTATTAAAAATTTATAAATTATTTAATAGTAGATAGTTATAAAATATTGGAATAATAATGTGAAACGTACCTTCTCAACTATTTTTTTTTGGCTCTTGATTTGCCTAACTATGTGCAATAAACTAACAAAAACGAATTTTACAATTTAATTCCATGAAAGAAATAACTAAAACCCAAACTTCAGAATGGAGTGAGGTACGCTTGAATTATGCAGAACCATTTGAGCTTTTTTTAATAAAATCTCTAAAACCCTTTGTGAATAGCCTTATACAAGTTGGCATCGTGGAACGCTACTTTTGGCAACGCGGCTACGACAAAGGCGCACATATTTTGTTATGTATGAGAGCCGAAATGCAGACGCTCAATGAACTCGTTTTGCCGAGTTTGAATGAACATTTTAGCTACTATGTTGAAGATGTACCTTCTATCCGACCTTTTGAACAACCCGATTTTGAGCCGAATGATTCGATACAAACGGCTGTATATCAACCGAATATTGAAGAATGGGGGGGAGCTATTGCAATGCCTATTATTGAGCGATTTCAACAAAATTCAAGTGATGCTGTATTGAACTTTATGGCTGCAAAAGCTGAAAAATGGTCGCCAGTGGAAGCCTTTGCAACAGCCATTGAGTTGCACTTAGGCTTTGCCGATGCTTCGGGAATGAAAAAGGATGAAGCCATCCAGTTTTTTGATTTTTGTTTAATGCGGCACGTCCAAGAGCCTTTTTCATTGCAGCTTTTTGAATATATGTATAAAAAACAAGAAAAACCTTTGGTTGAATTTACTGAAAGATTGTGGGCTTCTTTGAAAAAAGGCACATTATTCAAGGAACGTTATTTCAATAAATATCTTGAAAATGCTTATTATACTTCCGAAGATTTAAAAATGACATTTCGTAAACGAAACCTTGAAGTGGAACCGACATTTTCATCTATTTGGACACTGTTTGCTAAACTTTTTGGCGATACCAATAAGCGTTTAGGCTTACATGGGCGGCATGAACTTCTTCTTTATTATGCTATTTTAAGGTCTTTGGAAAAGATAAATGTTATTGAACGCTATTGATATTAATGGAAAATGGATAGTTGATAATTGACAGCGGAAAAATAATCCATTATTCATTTTCCATTATCAACTATCCATTCATTACTTGCTTTTTAATATTTAAAATATTGATGACAACAATTGTTGTCATCAATGCCATACCAATCAGAATAACAGGGGCGTCATATCCTTTGGTGACTGTAAAATCCTGTTTTCCTAACCAATCCACAATACCTATCCTTGTAAGGATTAAAACGACAATAACGGTTATAAAAATGCTGCTTAGTAACCGCAGTAGCGACCCCCTCAGTATGCGAGCAATATCGCTTGGACGGTAGCCGATTTGTCGTAAAAGGGTAATGTCTGCAGCAGATTTTGAGATAATTAATTGATAGTTAAGGATAAATACAAGTGTTGATAACAACATAAGTAAGATTCCGATGACGGCAAGCGCGACTATTGTGGCGTTGAGAATAGAGCCCAATTTGCCCCCTATGAGCCGACCTGTACTCAATTCATACCCATGTTCATTGAGGTAATTACCAAGCGTTTTATCATATGGATTAGCTACTTTTAGTAATATGCGCCCTGTGCCTAAGTCTGGTTGGTCGCCAAATTGGTCATTAGCATAAGCCATAAAACTTTCAGGAACGAGTATGGAATTGATACGATTGCTAAAGCCGATAATACGCCCTACGAATGATTTTTCAGTACCTTTTCCCTTGATATTGATATCAAAACTCACCTTGCGGATGGTTGAAGGAGTAAATTGAGGTAAGCCTTGACTGATGGCAAAGCCGAAATTATAGAGTGCCAAATAATCTTTCGACATAATGATAGGCACTTCAGTTTGTCCTGTTTGCCAACGGAAGTCGGGGTCTTGCACATCAAGATGTTCGCGTGGAACAGATTCAAAAAAAAGTTCTGTATATAAATTTATAGCATTACTTGATGCACTGACCTTGTAACGATTGGCGGTAATAGGCGCAACAGATTTAGTAAAAGATTGATTACCAATGTCTTTTATTTCATCATCTTTGAAAACAGATTTTCCAAAAATAGTATTAGCCAAACTCACTGGTTTATTGAGAATGACGTAGTTGTCTCCTTCCGACGACCCCCTCAGTATTTTATGTAAATCAAACCATGTTTGGAGTGAAAATAAGAGCAACGTCAAGCCTATGAATGCACCAACGGCAGCACCGATGACCTGTCCAATATTTCGGTTTTGGGTAAGCAGTTTTTTTAAAACGTTATGAGGCATAAGAATAAGGAATGATAAATGATGAAATTAGCCAGTTAATTGGGTGTGCAATATTGCCACTTTTATTTGTGTTGACAGCGTTTATGGGCAAAGGGCAAGGCTTGAACATGGACGCAACTTTTGACATCTTTCACATTAATCATGCTGACAACGCCAACGCCGCTGTAATCTTCACCTCCTTTATCGTCCATTTGCCAATAATCATGGCAATCCTCGACCTTTGTGCGTTTGTTTTGCTCTAACGGGCGATGTTTCTCATAGACCTCACTTAATTTTACCAACTTTGTCAAAACTACTGCCAATGCCTTTCGTTGGGCGACCTTGATTAATACACCTATTGCCCTGTTTTATCAAAGCAGTCCATTTGTACACTAAGCGAACTTTTACGCCCAGTTCTTGGCTGATCGCCTGACAGCTAACACCTAACTCTCTTTGACTTTTAATGAACTTTTTTTCCGATAAACTTAAGATTCTGACCATTTTTTTTGGCTTTGGTGAACCTCAAAATTATCACGACTTTTTGACGGCTTTGTTTATCACGACTTTTTGACGGTTATCAATGATGCATGTTTCATACTTCATTATTTCCTTTCATCTAACTTTTTAAAGATATAAACCATCAGTCGGTAGAACAAATACGAGCCGACTGCAAAGACGACTAATGCAACGATGAGATAGAGTAATGCTTGAGCTTTTGACATGATAATTGATTTTTTGACCAATCATGGGACATTAAAAATGAAACGTTGCTGCCAAACTTGGCAGTATCGGCAATTGATTGACACGATTATAGCTCACGCGGTTAAAATAAAAGATATTATCTCGGTTGTAAACATTTGTGGCACTCGCCACCACATCTAAACCCACGTATTTTGTAAACTTGATTGCTTTTTTCACAGACATATCCAAACGATGATAATCAGGCAAACGCCCACCATTTCTTTTTGACGAATAAATAATACCTAAGTCTGGATTGCCTGTTGCGACATTGGTATTGACCCCCTCAGTAAAAGGGTATTTCGTATAAAATCCAACGGTTTGGGTAAAGGGAAAACCGCTGCCATAATTCCATCGCATGGAGGCTTCCCATGTATTGTTTTCGCCAAAGGCATAGGTAAGGACAATATTCATATTATTCCGTCTATCAAAATTGGTAGGATAAGTCGTTTTGGTATCGCCGTCGAAGCGGGTAACGTAGGCATGAGAGAAAGTACCCCATATACTCCAATGTTTATCTGCGTATTTGGTTGAAAAATCAATGCCATACGCATCACCCGTTTCAGTAATGTAATTCGGATCAGTAAATTTGCTTTTGGTGCGGTTGATGTCAATGAGTTGATTGAATTTTTTGTAGTAACCTTCAATATTTAAGTCCCAACGTTTTGACAAATCAATTTCAAAACCACCGATGATGTGCATCGCTTTTTGCAGTTTAGAAGAGACATTTGCTGTACGGTCGGGGTTCAAAAGTTTCTCTTCTGGACCACTCAAATAGCCGACAAAAAGGTTGACAATGTCTTTTTCAGACACAGTTGAAATAAGGTTTTGAGAAAACAAACCGCCTGAAAACTTGAAACGAAACTTATCAGAAGCGTTCAATTTTGCAGCAAAACGAGGCTCAAAAGTTGTTTCTCCAAGGGCATTGTAGTTGTGAATGTGCAAACTGGGTTCAATCACCAATTTGTTGAACGTTCGACGATAACGGATATAGCCAGCCAACTCGGTCGTATTTTCGTTTTGTTTAAAATCAAAACCCAAAGGATTGCGGAAGCCTAAATTGGTTGTGAAACCGCTGATTTCGACGCCATATTTCAATTCGCTGTGCGCACCAAAGACTGTAAAATCAAGTCCACCTGCAAAGCTGTTGATGCCACTTGTGCGGGGCGTTGGGTCGGCTTCTTGTAGTGAAATATTGTAATTTGAAGCAGTCAAAGAACCACCAATCAACATCTTCAGACCGGCAGGGATAAGCTGAAAGTTAGCACCATAACCCGTTGTTTTCCAATTCAAATCAGCAATATTAGGATAATTGACGGCATCGTTGAAGTTGAAACCAAAAACATTCAATCGGCTACCTCCCGAAGCGACGAATGACACTTTCCCATAATAATCGGTGTAGTCAAAAGGCAGACCAGTTGAATCTTTTCTGGCATAATCATAGAGGGTTTTAGACGTTTGCGGCAAAAGTGACTGTTTGCCAGTAAAAAGGAAAGAAATACTTGGTCCGCCTTCTTTTTTGAGTTTCACCAAAGGTCCTTCGATTAAGGCTTTTGCTTGAAAAGGGCTGCCACTGACCAAACCAGAAAAGCGTGTTTTGTTGCCTTCACGGGTTTTAATATCCACAATAGCCGATATTCTGCCGCCGTATTCGGCATTGAAGCCCCCCGTCAGTACATCAACGGAACGAATGGCTTCGGTTTCAAAAACGGAGAAAAAACCGATGGAATGGAAGGGATTATAGATAGTCATACCATCCAACAAAATCTTATTTTGCACAGGTGCACCGCCACGAATATAAATTTGTCCGCCTTGGTCGCCTGTTGTCAATACACCTGGTACGACGGTTAGGTATTGTGCAATATCGGGCTCACCACCTGTCGAAGGCAGCGACTTAATTTCCTTTTGGGTAATGGTTAATTTAGAGACTTGGGTGGTTGTTTTAGCGGCTTCTTTTCTGCCCGAAATCTCAACGACATCGAGTGAAGTGCTGGATTCGGTCAAATTGAAACTTTTATAGAATATTTCTCCTTCTTTGACCGATATTTTTGTTTCGATGCTGTCGTAACCGATAAAAGAGACGAAAAGTGTGTAATCACCTGCTTTGACATTAGGAATTTGATAAAAACCAT
>JAYTUQ010000242.1:0-6006 GCA_043744455.1 Saprospiraceae bacterium
AAAAAAATAAAAACGACTTCAATTTCTGTTTACTATACCTTCTACTCACTTAAAAATATGAACTATACCAACCATAATTTAAGCGATACCATCGTCGCACTCGCCACACCGCCCGGCATTGGAGCGATTGGTGTCATTCGTTTGTCGGGTTTCGCCGCTATTACGATAGCCGATGAAGTATTTTTTGGTAAAAAACTCGCCAATCAACCAACGCATACCATTCATTTTGGTACCATCAGAGATACAACTCTCCCTCTAGGGGACAAGGGGGGCATTATATTGGACGAAGTGTTGATTTCCCTATTCAAAGCACCCAAATCATACACCAAAGAAAATGTGGTTGAGATTTCAACGCACGGCTCGCCTTATATTCAACAACAAATCATTCAATTGACGATAAAACACGGCGCACGTTTGGCACAGCCTGGCGAATTCACCCTGCGCGCTTTCCTCAATGGGCAACTCGATTTGAGTCAAGCCGAAGCCGTTGCCGATTTGATTGCCTCCAATTCCGAAGCAGCACACACCGTAGCGATGCAACAAATGCGTGGCGGCTTCAGCAATGAGATAAAAATACTGAGGGGTGAGTTAATCAACTTCGCCAGCCTCATCGAACTGGAATTGGACTTTGGCGAAGAAGACGTAGAATTTGCCAATCGGCATGATTTGAAGACTTTAATCCTCAAAATTCAACGTTTGATAAAAAATCTACTCGATTCCTTCGCTTTAGGCAATGTGATTCGGAATGGTGTAACAACCGTTATCGCAGGCAGACCCAATGCAGGGAAATCCACCCTTCTGAATGCGCTGTTAAATGAAGAACGCGCCATTGTTTCTGAAATAGCTGGCACAACCCGCGACACCATCGAAGAAATATTGAACATAAAAGGCATCGAATTTCGCCTTGTGGACACCGCAGGTATCCGCGAAGCCACCGACCAAATAGAAGTTATGGGTGTTGCCAAAACGTTGGAGCGTGTGCGACAAGCTGCTTTGTTGGTTTATGTGTTTGATGTCACAACAACAAAATTATCACAAGTACATGCCGACCTCGCCGCCTTGAATGCCGACAAAATGAGCGTTTTAGTAGTATGTAACAAAATGGATAGATTTCCACAATTTGACCCTAATTGGCTTCTAAATCCCAATGATGAGAATATTTTGAATTTTTATAGAGGACAAGAAGCCCCCCTCAGTATTTTAGTGCCTTTATTGAAAAAACAAGTGATTACCGTTTCAGCCAAGCATCATCAAAACATTGATTGGCTCAAAGAAAACCTACTGAATACCGTTGTGGATGGCGGTTTAAACCTTGAACACACCGTTGTCAGCAATGCCCGACATTTTGAAGCCCTCCAAAAAAGCCATGACAGCTTAACAGATGTTCTCCGCAGTCTCGACAACGGCATTACCACCGATTTTGTCGCCATGGACATCCGCCGCGCCCTCAATCATTTGGGCGAAATCACAGGCGAAGTAGGTGTTGAAGATTTGTTGGATAATATTTTTAGTAAGTTTTGTATCGGGAAGTAAACGCTCAAATATGAATCCATTTATGTTTTAAATGAAATCAAAAGTTTTGTTATTTTCGGGTGCATAACAAATTTCCGATTCTATCAAAAGAGTTACCTTGGTAAGAAACATTGAAATGAAAGCCTTAACAAAAGAATCGTTTATAGAAAAAGCGAGCCAGTTTTATGATAAACTACAAAGTGAGCTTGACGACAAGCACCAAGATTTCTATGAATATGAAGGGAAACTTGATGAGCTGCTAACGTTATTTGGGAAAGAAATATTACAAGAAGGATTAGGGAGTGTCCCGTTGGATATTCGCAAAAAAAAAAATCCAAACGCGATTTGGAAAAATAGAAATACGAGAAAATCATTGCTATAGCGAAGCGGTAAATGGTTATCGGATTAGTCCCTATTTACAAGAGCGAGTGGTATTGGCAGGTCAAAGTGAAGTATATCATGCGTGTACGGAATTGATAACCAAGTTTTTACGCATAGACACAAATGATATGCAAATTCATCGCGTGACAAATACCTACGGTGAATTAAGTGAGGGTTTGGTGGGTGAACAAGAAAGTAGTTTGTTGAAAGCAACCTTAAAAGAAGAAGAGGTGGTTTATGTTCAAACAGATGGTTCGATGGTTTTGACACGAGAAGATAAGTGGCAAGAGGTAAAACTGGGTCGAATTTTTGGACAAAGTGATATAGTGAAACTGAGTGCCAAGCGTAAGGAAATAAGTGCCTCTCTTTATGCGGCTCATTTAGGGGAGTATGGCGATTTTTTGAAAAAGTTTGAGCCGATGGTAGATATATTCGATTCCTTGAAGTCAAAATTAGTTTTCATCACCGATGGCGCACCTTGGATGCGTTTGTGGATAAGCGAGAGTTACCCCAATGCGCTTCAGATATTAGACTTTACACATGGTACTGACCATATATCGGATTGGTTAGATTATGTAGAAAAAGATAAAAAAAAGCGGCAACAAGAATTTAATGTTTATAAAACATTACTCTTAGAAACAGGGATAGCGGCTGTAATTAAACGAATTGAAGACACACCTGTATCGCTTAAAACAGTTGAAGAAGAACGGCGAAAATTACTTAACTACTTGAATACCAATGCTTACAGAATGAATTATCCAGATTATATCAAACTCGGTTTGTGTATTGGTTCGGGAGCAATTGAAGCCGCTAATAGGCTCTACCGTGATAAGAATAGGCACTGAACCTAAGTGATAAATTTCATCACAAGCCCACGCCATGACACCTTGATAATCAATGACTTGTGGCAATTTGTCGCCTATCAAATTCAGCGTCTGACTGATAAAACCGACGGAATTATGACTATGCCCATTCTCTTTCAAGATGGTAGCTATACCACTTAAACTGCTTTGTCCCGTCAACCGTAAAAGTACCATCTGACGAATCGCACCTTCTCGTGTGGCTATTTTATCTGTGATAACCGCAGTAGGTTTACCGAATCCCTCCAAAACCATGTGGTTAAAGCGGTCTCGAATCGCATAAACGGTCGTCCGCGATATGTCGTATCGTTCCGATAAGCGCGTCATGTGACCATACGCTTTGCTAAACGAAGCAATAAAGCCTATCTTTGTCCGTACCTCGGCTGTTAAATCCACACGTGATTCATATTTGTTTCCATATGTCAAGGAACTCAAAGAAATCGGGTGCTCTTCTAGAGAAATTGTTTGTAATTGCATCATGTCAGATATTTTACAATTATAACAATTTTATCCTTTTAGAGTACCCGTTTGTTAAGAGGCGTTTGAAACTTCCCGAAATTTCGCACATCTACGTACCCTCAAAACCAAATATAATTTCGCCCAAAAAATCATCTACATCTTTTGAGAAAGCGTCGAAAACAATCAATACAAAACCGTCACATCGCCTTGTAAAATCACCGTTTTTCCTGGCAAAACCTCAATTTCTGCATAAAAAACATACACACCTTGTTGCGCTTTTTGACCTCTAAAAGTGCCATTCCAACCTTGTTCCAAGACATTTGTTTCGATGTTTTTAGCTTCAAAAACATGTTCGCCCCAACGGTCAAAAATGGCTAAACGACGGATGGGCAAATTGTCTTTACTGAAAATGGTAAAGGCTTGATTGCCATTTTTTGAATCTGGATTCATGGCATTGGGCGCGTAAACATTGGGTTGCACATATAATGTTACCGTGTCACGTGCCGTACAACCTGCCGAATCCGTTACCGTTAAAGTTAAAAAAGTGGTTTCTTTAGGCGAAAACGCATGCGTCAAACAGTTTTTACAACTGGCTGTATCATTCGGCAACCAAAGAGCAGCGACCACATTTCGATTGGGTTTCCCTTCAAACCTAACCGTTTGCCCAATTTTTATAATATCTTTAAAACTACTGAGGGGTACGATTTTAACCGTCAAAATGGTGGGTTGCCCCATTGTAAACGACAAAGGACGGTTGTAGCAACCAATAGAATCTTTGACAATCAACTTGTAAATACCCGCTTTTATGGTACTAAATGTATTGTTTTTTGAAAAAGACGCACCATTGTTCACGGAATATTGATAAGGTAGATAACCGCCATTGGGGTTGCCAAATTTTATTTGTCCATCGGTATATCCATAACACGAAGGTTGTTTTGCCACATAGGGAAACGCAGGTGATTGAAAATTAATATCAATCGTATCCATTGCTGTTTCAGAACGACGGCAAACGCCAAGATAACCCTCCGCAATGTATCGACCGGGCGCATTAATAATCAAAAAAGTATCTTTTCCAAATTTAACAATCGAGTCTTCATAACGCCACTGCACGCCGTCATAAAGTCCTGTTGTCACCAATGTATCGGGGCAAACACCGTCGCCTATATTCCTAACAGTGATTTTTGGTTCTTTTTCCTTGCTAAAACCTGAATAAAATGCAGCAAAACTTGCCGCATTGTTCTGTCCGTACATTGCCACTTGGACAGCACCTTGCGCTTTTACGCTGATAGTAGATATTTTTTGCGTCTGTTTGAATAATGAAATGTTGCGATAAGTTACAAAATCGGGATTACCAACCACTGTCCCAGGTGTGCCCAAATTGACTTGCGCGCCATCAATCAGAACGGTCACTGATGAGTCACGCATTGCCGTTATCATCACGCCACCGTCAAAAGACATCGCGCCAATCACATTCGGTTGAATGATATTATTAATCTCATTTGGAATACTGCAACTAATGGGCGGCACGAAAATCAACCCCTCAGTACGATATTGGTTGCTGGTGCCGTCGGGTGAACCACCAACCATTTGATAGACGTAAGCCTTTTGTGAGGTGCGGATATAGAGGTTATTGGCAGCCGAAAAAGCACTTGTCAATATGGGATAAAACTGCCCCGCGTTGAGCATTGTAATCGGCGAAGTGCTGCCGTTTAGAAAAATTTGCGTATTATCGTAATGTGCCACTACCATCGGACGTTCCAAAGCCGTCGAGCCATTGCCTTTGCAAAGGATGTACTCCTTTCCGACATTTTCAACCGCCACAATTTGGTCCATGCCCGCATCTTTATCGCTTGAACTAACAGGTGAACCGCACCATGAACCCGAATTAACGACTATCGGCTTCGTGGATTCTACCAAACCACCCATAAAACCATTAGGTGGTTGTGCCGTCGCATTTGAGTTGAGATATTGACCATACACAATACATTCTCCTTTTTGCAATACGATTTTTTCAGAACCTATTGAAGCGACATCAACGCCATCTTTTCGGAATTTTGTCGCAGGGTCGAAGCCCGAAAAAGTCACTTCTGTCGTGTCCTCAATTGCCATAATGCTTACAAAATTTGAACGCGAATTGGTATTTGGGTCAGCTACTTGCAGCAAATGCCCTATCCTAAAAGTTTTGCCCAAAGCCGAACGCCCCTTACAGGTCAAATTGGTCGCTTGTGCTTGATTATTTGAATGTGCTCGGAAATAAGCAAAAAACTTCTTTTCGCCATTTATGATTAAACCTCTGTTTTTCAATGCTTTATGCAAGTCAGTTTCAGGAACAAGGGCAAAAGTTGCATTTGTGCTACCCATGTTATAAATATAAGGTTGCGTATTGCTGATATTAACCGTCGCAATCAAAGTGCCCGAACCATCGCGTATACTAACAGGAAAAGGCGTTTGTTCGGGTGTTGACAAATATAAATATTGAGGCCCCCAATCCACCCGAGCGTGCATCGGTGGCATCCAATGAATCGAATCTATTTGACTAAAAAGGTGGACAGAAGCAGCGAGGACCAATAGGATAATAAGTAAATATTTCATACCATATAATGCTTTATTTTTTGTAAAAATACACAATTGAATAACTTTGTAAGTATTGAGTATTGAGACCGATGATGTTCGCCGTAAACTTATGGTAATAAAACCGCCAAGAAGATTGGTTGTTTTGGTTTAAAAAAAGCCGTAGGCTTGGCACATTTTGTAGCGGCGGATTTCAATCCGCCGTAATATCATGAGCCACTAA
>JAYTUQ010000243.1:0-6003 GCA_043744455.1 Saprospiraceae bacterium
TCCAACTATTCCTATTTATCAATACGATAAATCAAGAACAAAATTAGATTGTGATACTTGTACTGTATTCCAATATGCAGGTTCAACACCAGAGCCTACGCCTGCTGCTATTTTGAAATACAATAAAGACATCACTAATACATTGAAGGTTTTAGGTAATGTTTCAGCAGATTTGCAAATCATCGAAGGTTTGAATTTCAAAACAGCTTTAGGCTTTGACAGGTCAATGTCATCTCGTAAAAATGCTTATTCAAGAGATTTTCGTCAAAATGATGTTAATGGAAAAGGCAGACTTTTTCTAAATGATATTCAAATCAATAATGCTTTGTGGGAAAACTACTTTACCTATAATAAGAAATTTGGTAATGTTAATTTCACAGGTTTGGCGGGTTATTCTTATCAGACATTTAACAATGCTGGCAATGGTTTTGCGTTTTATAACTTCAAAACGAGTGACCTTGACATCATGATTAATAACTATGCGTCTGTCAATGCAGAATCAGTTCAAGGTGGTAAAGGGAATTCAATTGCCCCTACCAATTCTTATAATACAACTGATGAATTACAGTCATATTTTGCGCGTGTAAACTTCTCTATCAGCGATAAATACTTGCTAACAGCGTCTATTCGTCGGGATGGTTCTACTCGTTTTGGTGGTGACAACAAATATGGTAACTTCCCTTCATTTGCTTTCAAATGGCGTTTGTCAGAGGAGTCATTTATTCCTAAAAATATTTTTTCTGACTTAGGTTTGAGAGTTGGTTATGGTGTTACGGGTAATCAGGAAATTCCTCACAACCTCTATACACAAAGACAACGTTATGGTGGTTGGGGTATTAACACAGGGGGTGACTTGAACGGCGGTGGCTTCGGCGACGTTTCATTCAACAATCCAGGTTTGAAATGGGAACAAACAAGTATGACAAACTTAGGTTTGGACTTTGGTTTCATGAACAACCGTATCTCTGGTTCATTAGAATTTTATGACAAGCATACAAAAGACTTGTTGATTCAAGTAACTTCTGCACAACCAGCACCAACACCATTTACTTGGAAAAACTTGGATGCAGACGTACAAAACAGAGGTGTTGAATTGTCTTTGAATATTGTTGCCGTTAACGGTAAAGATTTCAACTGGAATGTTGGATTCAACATTGCCAATAACCAAAACCTTGTAAAAACCTTCGGCGGCATCATCAACACCGGTGAAATCAATGGTCAAGGTTTGACGGGTGCATTTGCACAGCGTATTGCTCAAGGTCAACCTTTGTTCGCTTTCTTCTTGCGTGAGTTTGGTGGTTATGATGCAGCAGGCAACTCTATTTATCCAGCGGGTGACTTCCAACAATTCCTTAATGCAAGTCCATTGCCAACAGTAACAGGCGGTTTGACTAACTCATTCAGCTACAAAGGATTTGATGCAAGTATCTTCTTTAATGGCGTATTCGGCAACTATATCTACAGTAATACAGCGAATGCTTTTTTTACAAAAGGTTCTTTGTCTAATGGTCGGAATGTAACAAAAAATGTTGTTACAAGCACTGAAGGTCCATTGAATGCGCCAGACGTTTCAACGCGTTTCTTGGAAAAAGGGGACTTCGTTCGTCTTCAAAATTTGTCGTTGGGCTATACAATACCTGTAAAAAACAACATTATTAGTGGTGCGCGTGTTTTCGTAACAGGTCAAAACTTGATGACGTTCACAAATTACAGTGGTCAAGACCCTGAAGTGAACACAAATAAATCTATCAACGGTGTACCTTCTTTTGGTATTGACTATACGGCTTATCCAAGAACAAAAACTTGGACAGTCGGCTTAAATGTTAAATTTTAATCAAATTATAATATTAAAATTATCATGAAAAAATTATTTAATTCTAATTTATTACTCATTGCAGCACTTTCAATATCCTTTAGTGCTTGCACAGACTTGAATCTGCCTGAAACAGATTCTATCATACCCAAAGCAACGTCTGGCGGTGCTGCGGGTAATCCTACTCAACTTTTGGAAGGTGCTTACAAAGATTTGGGTGCATATACAAACCAAGCTGATATCTATGCGCTTGGTGAGCATCCTACTGCAGAGATGATTCCGCCGACACGTGGTGTGGACTGGGGTGACAATGGTGTTTGGCGTACACTCGACCAACACACATGGGATGCAACCCACTCTTGGAACTTGAACTCATGGAATCAATTGAACCAACGTGTTTACAAGTGTAATCAAATTTTGGCAGCAGGTCCATCTCCAGCACAAGCAGCAGAAGCTAAATTTTTGCGTGCATTTAATATGTTCAATGTTATGGACTATTGGGGACAAGTGCCTTTCCGTAACACAACAGACGGCGTAGATGTCAATCCTAAAGTTTTATCACGTTCTGAAGCCTTTGACTTCATCGTGAAAGACTTAGAGGAAGCATTACCTGGTTTGACTAAAAAAGACCCTTCTGCATTGAATGTACAAGCATCAAGAGCAGCAGCGAACTTCCTTTTAGCTAAATTGTATTTGAACAAAGGTGTTTATAAAGCGGCTAATCCAGCGGGTCCTTACACTTTTGATGCAGCAGATATGAATAAAGTCATTGGTTATGTGGACGCTATCACAGCTGATGGTTATGATTTGGAAGCAAAATACTTTGATAACTTTTCAACTGCAGCATCTAAAGAAATCATCTTTGTCAGTAATGAAGGTTCTCCTTCTAACCGTTGGTTCATGACTTTGCATTATGATCAAGACCCTTCTGGGTGGAATGGTTTTACTACTTTGGCTGATTTCTACGGCAAATTTGCTGCTGGTGACCAAAGAAGAGGTTTTGTTACACCTAAAACAGGTAAAGCATTTGATGGTATTGATAGAGGTTTCTTACGTGGACCACAATATAAAAATGATGGTTCAGTATTAGTTGACTCACGTACTAAAAAACCATTGTCTTTCACTGATGACGTACCTCTCGCAGGTGCGGCAACCGACAAAGGTATCCGTGTTATCAAATATCACCCTGCAAATGCTGGTAAATACATTCTTCAGCGTTATGGTGACGCACTCATGATGAAAGCAGAAGCTCAATTGCGTGGTGGTACAGGTGCAGCAGCAGCAGCATTGGTGACTGTTAACTTGATTCGTGTTAAACGCAGTGCAGCCCTTCTAACTTCTATTGATTTAGCAGGTATGGCAGACGAGCGTGGTCGTGAAGTGTATTGGGAAGGCGGTCGTCGTACAGACGAAGTTCGTTTCGGTACTTTCTTGACAGGTCCTGGTGTTGTTAACAAAGACCCAGGGACGGTTTTATACCCAGTCCCTGCGGATGCAGTTACTTCGAATCCGAATTTGAAACAAAATGCAGGATATTAATCCGCGTTAGTTTCTAAAATACAGTAGGGTGTCAAATTGAGTTTTGACACCCTATTTTCATAATAGAGCTTTCATATTTATACTGAGGGGATGCTGATAAACCATTTTTTGCAGAAAATATCGTTTTAACACCTATGAACTAAATCATCTGACAACTGTCTAAGAAAGAAGAGCGTAGTGACTATTGAATAAAAAATTCATTTGCTAAATTGTCGAAAAATGAAAAAATATCTTCTTTTTATTGTCTTTTTCACTCTTTACGTTCAAGGAACAGCACAACATATTGCTGACGCAAATTTCGCAAGGGGTATTCGCTATCAATGTACAAGCTGTATTGACGCAGCCGATAATCTGACAGATGATGCTCGGAAATTGGGGCATTTGACGGTTTCTATTCTTAATATTACTGATTTGACAGGCATTGAAGGCTTTTCATCTTTGACTTCGCTCAATTGTACAAATAATAAGTTGACTAATTTACCCGATAAATTGCCAACCAAGCTACAGTACATAAATGTTAGTTACAACAAAATAACCTATTTGAAAGATATACCCAGTGGTTTGAGACAACTCTATTGCTCGAATAATGAATTAACATTTTTGCCCGAATTACCTCCTTCGCTACTCATGTTGGATTGTTCTTACAACAAAATAGCGGCTTTGCCACCCCTCAAAAACTTGACGACCTTGTTTTGTTCCAATAATTTATTGACCGTTATACCCACCTTACCCAACGGAATGGAAGGGTTGATTTGTTCGTATAATCAACTTAAGACCCTCCCTTTAATGCCCAAGCCCCTTATTCGCGTATCCTGTCAATATAACCTCGATATAAAATGTTTGCCCCTTTTACCTGATGGTTTAGTGTATTTGGATATTTCCAAGAACATTGTTTGTTTGCCAAACACTGTAAAAAATCTGGCGATTGATATGTACGAAGGTATAATCCCCAAAGCTGTCAATTTGCCTATTTGCAACGCTCTTCGTCCGCTGCCATGTGATACATTTCCACAAACGACATCGCAAGATTCATTAGGTTTATTGAATAAAATCGCTAAAATTGACGTTTTTCCAAATCCTACTGAGGGGGTCGTCCATATAAAATGTCAAAATTGTACCCTTAAAAAAGTGGCTGTTTTTAATGTTGTTGGGAAATTAATGATGGAAGTGCAAACCAATTCGCTTGATTTCTCGGGCTTGGGCTCTGGTCTGTATATTGTCCGAGTGGAAGCCATGAGTGGTTATACAGTCATCGAGAAAATTATGAAAATGTAGAAATAGAATATGAGGATTTACAGTGTTTTATTCTAAAATCCACCCCCTCAGTATCTTATCGAAATTTGACACTAAAAATACGTTCTTTAACACGACGCTGCACCTAACCTTTGACAAAGAGTTGTACTTTTGACCATATAAAAATTAAGAATAAAATACTGAGGGGTATCCTATAAATCCCTGCTCTATACTTAGAATGTATAAAAACGAATCATGAAATTATCTTACACCATAGCTTTAGCACTGGTTACGTTTCTTTTTGCTTGCAATAAAACAAAACAGACAGAGAATACGGTTTTCTCTAAGGTCTCGTCTGACCACTCAGGTATAAAATTTAACAATACAGTCACTAATTCCAAGGATTTTAATATTCTGACTTATCGCAATTTCTACAATGGCGGCGGTGTGGCTATCGGTGACATCAACAATGACGGCTTATCTGATGTATTTTTTACGGCGAACATGGGTTCAAATAAATTGTACCTTAACAAGGGAGCTTTGACATTTGAGGATATTTCTGAAAAAGCAGGCATTGAATCGAAAGAGGAATGGAGCACAGGCGTGGCGATGGTGGACATCAACAATGATGGATTTTTAGATATTTATGTTTGCAACGCTGGTTATATAAACGGCGTTGTTCCTAAAAATCAACTGTTTATCAATAATGGACTCTCCTCTGGGGGGCAGGGGGGTGTAACATTTACAGAAAAAGCACATGAATACGGCTTAGATGACTCGGGCTACACCACTCATGCCGCTTTTTTTGATTACGATGGCGATGGTGATTTAGATTGTTATATTTTGAAAAACAGTTTCATTCCCGTTAACGCCTTGAATTTTTCAAATCAACGCGATTTGCGCGCCAAAGACTGGCCTGTTGCCGACTTTTTGAAAGGTGGTGGCGATAAATTGCTGCGCAACGATGAAATCCCACCTGCGGGGGGACGCAAGGGGGGCTTCGTAGACGTCAGCGAAAAAGCCCATATTTATGGCAGCCTCATCGGCTTCGGTTTGGGCGTAACAGTTGGCGATGTCAATAATGATGGTTGGTTAGATATATATGTGTCCAATGACTTTTTTGAGCGCGATTACCTCTATATCAATCAACAAAACGGTACTTTCAAGGAGGATATTACAAACCAAATGCAGCATTTGAGCCTCGCTTCCATGGGTTCAGACATGGCAGATATTAATAATGATGGCAATCCCGATGTGTTTGCAACCGAGATGTTGCCTTATGATGAAGAGCGTTTGAAAACAACAACGGAGTTTGAAAGCATTGATATTCATCAACTCAAACAGACGCGTGGTTTTTATGAACAGTTTTCTCAAAATACCCTTCAAATCAATCAAGGCAATGGCAGTTTCAAGGAAGT
>JAYTUQ010000244.1:0-22931 GCA_043744455.1 Saprospiraceae bacterium
ATCAACTACTTTGAAAATATCGTTATTGTGTTCAAAACAAACACCTTTTTTAATGTCGGTCGTAGAAGCCATTTATGATTGATTTTTATTACTGAAAAATGTCTAAGTTTGTCGTCGCTATTTGCATGAAGCATGTAAAAAAGCGGCGCAAAGATATAACAGATTTGACAATTTTAAACCGTTACTTTCAAAAAACAATCTGTCATAACCTTATTTGCTTTTTATTTTTTAACATAAGCCTCTTTACTGAGGGGGGTAAAAACAAAAAACAGATGAGCTTCATCAGTTCAAAAATACAGGCTAGCCGTGCAAAAGTTGATGATATAGTCAGAGATTTGCACATTTTGACACAAGATATTGGGCACGAAGAACTTGCTAAAACGGTCAATGACTTGCGCGCACGTATCTATGAGCCTTTCCTTTTTGTCATCGTAGGCGAGGTAAAAGCAGGGAAAAGTAGCTTTATCAATGCTTTGTTGCAAACGGGTCGTGAAATCTGTAAAGTTGCACCTCAACCCATGACGGACACCATCCAACAAGTCAGTTATGGCGAAACAGAGGAAACGATTGTCATAAATCCTTATTTTAAGAAAATCTTTCAACCTGTCGAAATCCTACGCGAAATTGCCATAGTGGACACACCAGGCACCAATGCCATTATTGCGCATCATCAGGAAATTACCGAGGGGTTTGTACCAGCAGCAGATTTGATTGTTTTTGTTTTTGAAGCCAAAAACCCTTATCGGCAGTCCGCTTGGGAGTTTTTTGATTTTATACATAAAGATTGGCGGCGCAAAGTCATTTTCATCTTGCAACAAAAAGACTTGATGAATGAAGCCGATTTAGCCGTCAATACTGAGGGGGTCAAAATGGAGGCTCGAAAACGCGGATTGGCAGACCCTGTCGTTTTTGCCGTATCCGCTATGGACGAACAAGAAGACCGTTTCGACATCAGTGGTTTCAGTACAGTGCGCGATTTTATTCGAGCGCACGTGACTGGAGGCAAAGCACCTGCCATGAAATTGGCGAATAACCTTGATACTTGTAATAATATCAACGAGCGCATTTTCAACGGTTTATCCACCCGAAAAGAACAGTTCGCAGCAGATATGGATTTTAGAAAAGATATAAGGCAAACACTTGACAATCAAGAAGTTAAATCAAATAGCTATGTCAAAATGTTGATAGAAAATCTATTGGCAGGCTATAATAAAACGACCACAAAAACAGAACTAGAACTCAGTGAAGAACTCTCTTTTGTCACGCTCATTAAACGCTCCGTCATGGGTATTTTTGGTTCTTCTGACTCCATTAAAGTGCGATTAGAAAATTTAAAAAGCGATTTAGAAACGAATCTTAACGCAGAACTGAGAGAGAAGCTGCAATCTGGCGTGGGTGATGTTGCCGATTCCATTCAGCAAATGGCGAAACTCATTGACTTAAAAATCAAGACATCGAAGACCATTTTGAAGGATAATCATGAAATTTTTAGCGATATAGCTGACCGACGTGCCAATGTGCTGCGTGATTTGCAAGAGACCTTTTCAAAGTTTATGAACCGTTCCGAAAATTTCACTGATGAATCATTGTTCAAAAACAAAAGCAATATTGCACCTAATATCGCTGCGGGCAGTGGCATTGCCATCGTGGGCATAATCCTGGCGGCGGTGACAAAAGGGGCTGTTTTAGATGTAACAGGCGGTATCTTGACGACCATTGGGTTACTTTTTGCAGGTGCTACGGCAGTTTTCAAACGAGGACAAATACTCGAAGCATTCAGAAAAGAAATTGCAAAAGGGCGTGGGCAATTGGAGGAGGAAGTCACCGAACGTTTACAAACTTATATTCACAGTATTAAACACAAAATTGACCTTAATTTTTCTGAATTTGATAATCTGCTTGATACCGAAAAAAATCAAATCGCTGACCTTGAAGGACGACATGCGCATATCAAAAACCGCGTTTTAATTTTGCAACAAGAATTGACAAACTAAGTGTGTTGTATTTAGTAATCGAGTGTTTAGAATCGGTTTAGGCATTGAGAATCAATTGCTTCTGCAATATCTAAACACCAAAAACAATACACGAAATACTTAAGAAGTTCGTTAAAAAATTATTTTTAAAAAATAAAAAAAGCTAACAAGTTGTCTTACAATATGTTAGCTTTTTTTGTTATTGTGTTGAATTTGTAGGTGAAATCAGAAGAAGGTAAATGCCATAATCAACAAACCGATAATCGCTAAAATAGCCACGACCGTTGAGAGACTATTTTCAGAGTTGCCTTTGTTGTTTTGATTCCGTTTTGAATGCATAGAGCCCGATGCCATGGATGACGTGTTTAAATTGTGAACAATGTAAGTTTTGAAATATTTTGGTTTAGACGGCATAATACGTCTCTTATCATGTGAGGATATTCTTGAGCAACAAAGGTATTATAAAAAAAAAGAAAGTGTATTTTTTACTATGCTTTTTTTAAGTAAAATTTAGGTACAAAATTTAATTGAAAAAATTGTAACGTGTCATTATAGTTGTTGCCAATAATTTATGATTTAAAGAATATTACTTATTGTAAAAATTTATAGTATATGTTTTCTTAATTTTACGGCTGATTATTGCCTCTAAATACTGAGGGGTATGATTTTTGCTTTTATGTTACTTACACGCATAATCAACAACAAAATGAATGAATTACGCATAACAACTGTACAAGCTGACTTGGTTTGGGAAAATAAAATCGAAAACCTCTCAAAATTCGATGATTTACTGAGGGGTATCAAACGGGGTGAAACAGATGTTATCGTCTTACCTGAAATGTTTACAACAGGATTTTCGATGAATGCTGCTGCATACGCTGAAACAATGAATGAAGCCACGGTCTTTTGGCTTAAAAAAAAGGCTTGGGAACTCGACGCGGCTGTAACCGGAAGTTTCATTTGTACTGATAACGACAATTATTACAATCGTTTGGTGTGGATGTTGCCTGATGGGTCATTGTCAAAGTATGACAAACGGCATCGGTTTACACTGGCAGGTGAAGACAAGTATTATACTGAGGGGGTCGAAAGATTGGTCGTTGAGTGGCGCGGTTGGCGTATATGTCCTTTGATTTGCTACGATTTGCGTTTTCCTGTTTGGGCACGTAACGGCTTACAAGCGCAGGAAGGACAAGTAGATTACGACGTATTAATATACGTTGCAAATTGGCCCATTGCCCGCAGTCACCATTGGCGTATCTTAACGGAGGCGCGTGCCGTAGAGAATCAAGCATATACTGTAGCCGTTAATCGGGTAGGTACAGATGCCAATGGCTTTGAATATCGGGGCGACACCTCTGTTATTGACTATGCGGGAGACATTTTGATGCGTCGCTCTTTTACTGAGGGAGTCGATACAACCATAGTTTCAAAGGCGAAATTAACAAATTACAGAAAAAAATTTGGCTTTCTTGCTGACCAAGATGCATTTAAAATTGATGTGATTGACAAATATGTTAAATCGAAATAAATCTGTCATAAATATTTGATTATCAATTAATTACAAAGATTATTAGGCTTTTTATCTTTTGATATGAAAAAAAGCTCCAAATTTACTCTTGCTAATAAGTGTTAAAAAGACACATGAATTTTGAAAAAAAGCAAAAAAGGGGTAGAAAATATCAATTCGTTTTATACCTTTGCTCGTAGCAATAAAGATTGCTGAATCAGAGAAGTAATTTTTATTTGCTATTTATAGGAAGGACACAATTTTATTTTGCGACTCTGACGCTCTCATTTTTAATAGTATAGACAGATTATGGAAGGTGCTAACCGCTTTACGGGCAGAAGCCCGTACCAACTAACGAAACGCGTTAAACAATTTTTCCTCCACAGCTCACTCACAATTCTGTCCCTGAACATTTACGCCGCTACACCGGCACCAATACAACAAAACCAAACAAATTTCAACAAGACAACACAATTATTTCCCATTCCGATTAATAACACTTCAATATTCATGAATCTCGCAGCGAATGCTTCGACAATCATGACTGACCGTGTTAAAGCCTCTGCCCAACGTCGTCAGCACGTTGTTTGGTTTGCGGAATCCCATACAGGATGGGGTATTCAGTACAGTTCAGGCAGTTCATCCGTAGATGATGGTTTCGATTGTTCAGGATTTGTTCGGTATGTATTAAATCATTTTGATGTTAAAACAAGCCGTAGCTCGAATGAGCAATTTAAGGAAGGTACGCATATTCCAGTTGCGTTAGCGCGTGGAGGTGATTTAGTTTTCTTTGGCAATAGCAAAAACAGCATTTCGCATGTCGCTATGGTTGTATCCAACGATGATAAAGGATTAGTCGTCGTGCACAGCACTTGCTCAAGAGGCCTTGTAAAAGAAAATATCACTCAATCAAGTTATTGGAAGCCAAAACTAAAAGATAAAGCCGTGAATATCATTGGTTTATAGCCAATGAAACGCTTTAATAAGCAATGAGAGTCAATATAGAATATTGAAGCACTTTTCTAAGGCGTTGAAAATCAATGCTTTTACAAGGTTTCATACATACGACCATTTACTCCCTACCTATTTTGTATTTTTTTGTCAAAATGAAAAACCAACTCATAGTACAGGCAAAAGGCATTTCGATGCTTTTTGCCTTTTTTTTTATTTTATAACTGCATTATACTGAGGGGGTCGGTTTTCACAAAACAAAAGAAGCTACCAGTGTATTCCAGTAGCTTCTAAGTTTTGTGATGATTGGATTGGATTTTTTCGTCTAATGAACGCGTAAGACCGTCACTGGCAAACAGATATTAGTTGCCACACGGCTTACACTCACATTTTTCGCTGTATTACAACCCGCTGTATTCCTCACAACCAAAGTATGGTTGCCAACGGACAATCCTATGAGTGTTGCTGGGCTTGGATAGGCGGTAAAATTGCCTCCATCTATTTTTAGTAAAGCTGTTGCAGGGATGGCATTTGTCAAACCTAAAATATTTACCTCTTGATTTGTGCCTGGACAAGCGACAGTTTTAGACAATATAAAGTCAGGCGCAGGGTTGACCGTCACGACGACTTGTGCCGTGTCTTTACAATTTGACCCGTTTTCAGCTATCAATATATATGTCGTCGTTGTACTAGGGGTGACGATGGTGGGGTTTGGAACTATGGTTCCTCCCGCAACGTTCAATGCCCAAGTAGGATTAATATATATGCCATAATTTGTTACTTCTGCTGTTAAATTTAAGGGTGTGCCTTGGCATACCGAGGTAGCAACATCTGCTATGACTGGCGAGGGGTTGACGTTTACAACAATTTTCATCGTATCTGATTGATAACAGTTGAACACATCTTTGATGATATAAAAACTATCTTTTGCTGTTAATGTGACACGAGTTGAATCGGTAACGTTTGTCCAGTTACTGTGATAATATCGGAAATATCTTTGTGCGACAGAATCTTTTGTTTTGACCGATATATCTCTCACTAAATTTGTCAAATTAATGCTTTGAGCAGCACAAATCGCAATAGTTGTATCCAGTAATAAAGGTTTAAAACAAGGGTAATAACCAAAATCGTAGGAATGATTGGTCGAACCGGCATCGCCAGTTAAGATACTAATGACAGAAAAATTGCCACTGACGGACGCATCAGAGTCGTTGAGGTCGTTGCCATTGTTGGTTGTGGCATGTGCAATGGTTAGGCGCATCGAATCCAACCCAGATTGATTTGTATTATTTATACGAATTTCATAAGCCATATTAGGGCGCAAGGTGGTATCTGCACCCGTTCCAATCCAGGTGATACTTGCTGCGTTTTTATCTGAGAAATAGTATTCTCCGCTTGAGTTTGTCGTCGTTGAGGCCAGTTGCGTTCCATTTTTCCACAAAGAAACCGTAATATTACTGAGGGGGGGTTCACAAGGGTCTTGCACACCGTCTTTATCGGAGTCCCGCCAAACGTAGTTACCTATTTGAATCGGTTGTGCCTGACAAAGGGTAATTAAGTCTCCTATACCTGTAGATTTAGCGCTGCCCCCTGTGAATATTTGAAAGGCTGACGATGCGATTTGGTTGCCCGTTGTGGCGGATAATTTAAGCGTACCTCCTGTAAAAAAAGCCAAGGGGTCTAAGGCGGATGTGACGACCTCGCCCTTTGAAACAAGGAGTGCTAATCCGCCTTGAGCAGATTCCGCGTGAACAGTATACACTTCTCCTTTATAAAACTCCGTTTCAGGCGGTGTCGTTCCGCTAGTAGCAGTCGCACCGTAAACAAGTTGTTCCATATTCCAGATACCATTGGCATAGTTGGCTTTCAAAATATCACCACCTGAAACAGCCAACTCCTGTAAGCCCGAAGTTGCAAAATCAGGCGCATGATTGTTATTAGAAATTTGATGACTTGTCCTATCTGAAAAGCCCAAAATCATAGTACCATCGCCATCAATTTCGATGTCCGACAAAATGGGTGTGGGGTGGCACAGTCTGTAAGCACCTGCCGACGTATATGCTTGAAAATTTGTCGTATTGAACACATCTTTCCATGGATACCACGCCCTAGAAGAGCTTGGCATACCCGTTGCTCCACCATACGAAGGTTCATTCCAAGCAGATGAGCGGAGATAATTAAGTCCAAAATTCAAAACGGGATTTGTATTGAACGTCTTTGTTGTTAGATTCATTTCATAGACAAAAGCTTCCAAATTAGCTGTTTTGGCATTGAGTGGTGCCGTTGTAGAAGCATCACAAATAGTTCCAACATATAATTTACCCTTATGAACCTTTAAACCAAAGGGTCGACTAACGCCCCCGAGACAGCCCGGATTGGGCATATCAATACTATCCAATATGACTTTTGTAGCAATATCTATTACAATTATTTTTTTAGTAAAAAGGTTGACCGTATAAAGCTTAGTTTGGTCATCCGATATATCTAAATCACCCAGCCCTACTTCGCCTACTTTACCAAAGGCTTCTAAGTCTGTGTTTCCCACGGTTACACCTACCAAACCGCGTGTCGCATTGCTGCTCACCGTCCCGACATTAGGTATGGTTACAAAAACGGCACCGTTGGTGGAGGCAGAATCGGGGTTTATGCTGTAAATCGCTCCTAAACCACCTGTACCCAAACCAGAATGTCTTTTAAGGAAAGTAGCAGCATACATACGGTTCGTTTTGTGGCTGTATGCCATACCCCACGTAGAGCCAATATTCACTTTATTTGACACGGTCTTTTTTGTCGCTGGACTTACGCCAAAAGCGGTATAGTCCCAAGTGACCATAGCATCGGATGGCGAATCAGTGCCAATATCACCATTGATATAGCATGGCGTGGCCAATTTTGGATTGGATTGACAGTAGTCAGCAGGATTATTTACGCCGAGACTGACAGCGCAACTTGCCGCTGTAATAAACTGCACCTCCGTACGTCCGTTTATACCGTTGAAAGTTGGCGAAAACGGCGAAGGTATGTTTGAAAACTCTATACGGTATTTATTTGTCGTACTTGGAACAGGAGAAAGTGTACCAAAAGTATATTGACCCATATAATCTGATGTCGTTGTTGCTATTAAGTTGTCATTGCAATCGTATGCTTTGACTGTTACACCTTCGACGCCTGTTGTTTCGTTGGCTCCTTTAATGCCGTCGTTGTTATAATCCCGCCAAACTGTACCGCCTGTGTTACCTGTTTGACAAGCCGTCAAGAGACAATTGCCTGCTGGAGCGGTTACATTTTTAGTGGTCGTACACGTTACGTATGTGGTAGAAACTGACAAAGTTGCGCCATTTGCGGGTACTATAAAATTAAGAACAACAGGTTTAGTAATTGATGTAGAAGGGTTTATCGTTTGCGCTGCCGCACCTGGCACATTAACGGTAATCAATTCAGAGCCTACAGCATCTACCCAATCCACAATGACTTGAACGGTTGCAATAGAAGAGCCCCCAACTGTATTGCCATTAGAATCATAGCAACTTGACACGTTTGTTGTCAATGCGGTCGTACAATCGTAAGCATAAAAGCCAAAATCATAGCTGTAGTTGTTTGCACCTGAAGCACCCGTCGTAAAGGCTTTCATCACATTACCACCTGATAAAGAACCATCAGAGTCTCGAAATCCTGCATAAATATCACTACCCCCATTATTAGCCACTGTTATGAGTGATGTACTGAGGGGGGGCTGAGACGTAAAGCTAAGAATCCTTATTTCATAACTCATAAAAGGCAATAGCTGGCTGACATTGTAAGCCCAACCACTCGTCAAACCTGTTGTGGCACTTGAAAAGCCATATTTGCCACCGCCCGCTGTCACTGTTGAAGCTATCTCAAGCCCACCTTTAAAAAGTTTAACTGTTATACCATCGATGCCCGCTTCGTTGGGGTCTTGTCTACCATTTTTATTAGTATCATTCCAAACTAAATTTCCGACTTCAATAGGTGCTGCATCACAAGTAAGTTCCATTAGACCTAAGCCATTCGATTTACCAAAAGTACCACCTGATGATATTGAATTGTATATTTGATAACGCATCGTATCGGCTGTATAGCCATTACTAACAGCATGACGACCAATACCACCTGTAAAAACAGCGAGTGGATCCATTAGATTAGAAACGAGTTCGTCCCTTTGCGGATGATAAAATAAGCCACCTTGCATGGTCTCTTGGTGAGTCGTCAAGTAGTTCTCGCCTGCAAAAAATTCACCACCGCCTGGACCTTGGCTATTGCCTACACCGCTTCCTATGGGTCCTCCCGTAAATGAACCATTGCTTTCTAATGTAAATCCACCTACACCATTTGACTTTAAATAAAGAATATCACCACCTATATAACCATTATATATCGTCGAACCGCCTGTTGTTGCTATTTGATTGTACCCCGTTTGGTGTCCTGTTCTATCTGACAAACCCAGTATCATATTACCACGTTTATCAAACTGAATATCGGTTAAAATAGGTTGTGGCCGCATTTTACGCGTTGCCGTGGGCGTGCCAGCTGTGCCTTGGTCATATATATCAGTGAAGTTATTTGCCCAAGTCTCCCATTTATCCGTGGCAAAAGAAGTATGAACTTTACCTTTGGGATAATTCAAAGCAAAAGAGACAACAGGCGCAGCGTCCCAAGTCGCCGTTGCAGGGTCGAAACGATAAACATAAGCATTTAAATTGCTCTGTGTACCTGATGTTTCGCCTGAACAGATAACGCCCACATAAACTTTACCTTCATAAAATTCAAGTGCCCAAGGGCGAGAAACCCCATTTATACAACCTGGATTGGGTATATTGTATGACGTAAAATCGGCACTCGATACCGATGCTGAAGATTTTACAGGGTTTCCTATATTAAATGAAAAAATGGTTTTAGCAAAAAGATTAACGCCCCACAGCACTTGACCATTATCGCTGAGGTCAATACTACCTATACCAATTTTACCCATATACACAAACGCTAATGAATCCGCACTGGATGCTGTTGCAGAAGCAGGTAGCGTCCGACCTGCAATAAGCGAGCTACCGACATTTACGCCAAAATTTTCAATATTAATATAGGGTGTCATAGTACCCGTTCCGCTGCTTAAATCACCCACAAACAAACCCCCTAAGCCTAAAGTATGCAGTCCACAATGCCTTTTAAGCATTGCTGAAAGAATCAATTGTTTGCTTTCTTTTTGATAAGTACTGCCCCAAACAGTGCCAATTTCACTGGCAGTCGCAACATGAGTCGGTGTAGGTGTTGCGCCTATTCTATTATATGGAAATCGAACTAAGGCATCTAATGAACCGCCTGTCCCGCCGCCTTGCGGATTACCCGACACGAAGCACGGCACGACAATATCTGGGTTATTCTGACAATAAGATATGGGATAATGAACTGCTAAATTCGCTGAAGTGGAGGCTGCCGTAAAGATTTGAAGGTTCGTATTGCCAACAGCACCATTTGCACTAAACAAATAGTTCGTTACACGGTACTCCAAACGTATGGGAAAACTTAAGCCCGTGAAAGAAAAATTGTTACCAGAGCCATCTAAAGCCGTTGTTGTAATAACCTGAGTGACGGAATCGCCATTTGAATTGAACGCCACCACTCGAATACCCGCTTCGGGCATCTCCCCCGTGTCATACAAGCCATTGACATTTAAGTCGCGAAAAACTTTACCGCTTAATTGTGCTTTCAATACTGAGGGGGTCAAAAAGAAAGCTAAATAAAAGAAAATCGTGTAGGAATTGGCAAAACCAAGTCGTTTGAGTCGTTTTAACATTATCGGTGTTCTATTAAAAAGTTCTGAATAAGTCTGTATGTTTTTATAGTCGTTATATGTAACTTCTTAATATTACAAAATATATGCCGATAAAATAAATTTATTTTAATATCGGTCGTCATGGCTTTTTTAAAACCTCATTAAGGTATTTTGAGACAAAAAAAAGAGGTAAAATTGTATCATATCATGTTCTGATTACAATTTTACCTCCTAAAAGCACAAACAAAAATTATAGCTATTTATAAATCAACACCAAATATTTAATAAAAAAATATGCTAAAAATCTGTTTTTAGGTAACAATACGTAAAATGAGTTTTTGTGTTAAAGAGCAGAGCTAAAAAATCTTTCTTTTTCTCTTTAAAATTCTACAATTCTGGACTTATGATTAAATGTCTTTGGATGTTAAACAACGCGTAACCTTTATTTTTGAATTCTTTTACAATGTTACACATTTAAATCCTGTGTATCGTGTCCTAACCTTCAGGGCTCTGTGACACTGAATTAATCTCCGTTTAATACTTCATTATAAAATTTTTACACTTTTAAAGACTTCAAAAATTAGGCATTTGCATAAATATGTCGCATAAAAGGGAGGCATCAGAAAGAGTAATCTGTAACAGCTATTCGAAAACGTTTTATTTGATTTTTGACCCCTTTTTGATACCTTTTTGATACCTTTTCTAAAAACATGAAGTGTCTTCTCAACAATCATTCTTTAATAGAAAAGTGATGCACGCCTCGCTCATGCTTTTGATGTAACAGCGCAACTATTTTTTGATAGGCTATTTCATCATTTTTATAATCAATATCTTCAACATCTATAATTAGAATGGGCAATTCTGTTTCTGCTCTAAAATATTCAAAATAGACATTTTGAATGCCTGTTAAGTACTCGACAGAAATGCCTGTTTCAAAATCACGTCCCCGTTTACGGATATTTTTCATCACATCCTCAACACTTCGATGCAAATAAACCAATAAATCGGGCTTCGGAAACGTCGTATTTAAAACCTCAAACAAACGTTGAAACAAGCGAAATTCAGCCTCATTCAAGTTATTTTTAGCAAAAAGTAAGGTTTTTAGAAAAAAATAGTCCGCTATACTGAGGGGGATAAAAAGATCAGCGCCCAACGAAAAAGCCGTTTGCAATTGCTTATGTCGTTCAGTCATAAAAAACAATTCGACTGGAAAAGCATAACGTTCAGGTTCCCCATAAAATAGCGGTAAAAATGGGTTATCCGAGAACTGTTCGAGTATCAAACGGCAATTAAAATCACGCGACAACAGTTCGCAAAAGGTCGTTTTTCCTGCGCCAATATTGCCTTCAATGGCGATGAAATGATAAGGTAAAGTGGAGCATTGAGCGTTGGTCATCGAAATCTAAAAGTGAGTTAAGTGATTGTTTTTAATGTATTTACACATTTAGGAAATTTTTAAAATTTCTTAAACGTCGTGTCAATCCAACATAAAAACATCCAACGGGTCTTTGCTGTCCATATAAATGTCCTCAATTGTCACGTGCAAAACGGGATGCTCAACCTCGCCTGCAATTTCCATCAGAGGAATGAGCGCGAAATTGCGATTGGGCAATTCAGGATGCGGAATAACTAAAGTGGGTTCTTTGACAATAAAACTATCGTAGAGCAAAATGTCAATATCAATCGTCCGTTCTGCCCATTTCGTGGTGCGTTCACGTCCCATTTCATTCTCAATTTTGAGAATTTGCTCTAAAAGTTTCAGTGGATTGAGAGATGTTTCAACCGCGAGTGCTTGATTGATAAAGTCGGATTGATTCGTTACACCCCAAGCCTGGGTCTCATAAAGATGTGACTTTTGAGTGATTCGACCAATCATGCGGTCTATTTTTTCAACCGCTTGCGCCAGAAAAGCTTTTCTATCGCCTTTATTTGAGCCTATGAGTAGGTAGGCTGTTCTTTGTTTGTATGATGTTGCCATGTGGCAAAAGTAGTAAAAAAAGGCAAGAGCTAAATTAAAACCACCCCCTCAGTATAAAGTTTCAATAAGTTGTCCTTGGGATTCAATTCCGTAATAAGATAGTCCATTTGTGTCCAATCTGCAATTTTGAGGCGCATAGAGGAGTTCAATTTCTCTGAAATCGTTAAAATAGCCGTCTTTTCTGCCGATTTTATCATCGCTTTTTTGACTTGGACACTTTCCCAATCCGAATCCATCAAGCCATCTGTCACGTTAATGGCGTTCGTACCCATGACGCAAAGGTCTGCTTTTATCTCTGACAACTTCTGTATGACATTACCGCCGACAGACATACGGCTGTAATTCGATATTTTTCCACCGATCATAATTGTCTCGACATTCGGTTTTTCTACCAAATCCATGACAGTAAATGGGTTAACTGTAACAAAAGTAGCGGACAAAGAATCGGGAATCATACGTATCAATTCACGCACCGTCGTACCCCCACCAATGAGTACCAACATGCCATTTTGTATCAAACTCAAGGTTTTTTGGGCAATAATTTGCTTACTTGTCAACGCATAGACCTCTGCTTGCACGGCATTAGGATGATACGTACTGACCATCGCTCCACCTCGCACTTTGATAACACGCCCTTCCATTGCCAACTCATTGAGGTCGCGTCGTATAGTATCTTCTGAAACATGAGTTAGGGTACTAAGGTCGCTAAAAGTTACCCGAGTGTGGATATTTACTTGACGCATAATCAAGTCTTTCCGTTCGTTTTTAAGTAAAGTGACACTCATAACTTGATTTAAAGTTTAGGATTTACAGAATATATTTTGACCTCTAAACCGACAAAAATATCAGATTTTCTGTAGGTTTTTTGCAAAATTTGCAAAAAATGCAATTTTCATCAAAAAAAAATAACTTTACTATTATGTGAAAAAAAAACGTTTTTAAGTTAAAAGGAATTAAAAATGATGTTTTTAAAACTTTTTTCGACGAATGCACAAAACAAAATACCTCATTCCCAATTTTTTATGTCTAATTTTGTTGCAAATTCTGCAAAATACATTTTTTTTCAGATGATAACCCATGAGACAATTCCTATATCTCGCATAATTTTTAAGACTATGCGAGATATTCCAATCACAATTTTTGTTCTTTTCTGACGAAAAGGGTTTGTTTACTGACGGGGGCGATAATCATTGCTCTCGTTTTTTTTATGCTTTGACAATTCATCCTTCGTTTTTGACAGTTCATAACTTTCCAATTGCTCCCCTCAGTATTTCGATTCACTTTTGTGGCATCAATTGTTTAACAAAAAATTTAAAAGTTATGAAAACCACTCGGCTGTTTTTAACACTCACTCGAAGAATCAGTTATCAAACTCGATGCAGTTACTGTTTCTGGAAAAGTAGATAAAACATTGCCAATGAACGAATTGGCAACCATTTCATCACGTCAATTCAATGTCGAGGAAGTGCACCGCTATTCAGGCGGACGCAATGATGTCAGCCGCCTCGCTGCCAATTTTGCAGGTGTGGCAACGAATAATGACAGCCGAAACGATATTGTTATACGCGGCAATTCGCCAACGGGGCTTGAAGCAATGATAGAAGGACCCCTCAGTAAAAAAGCAAACAGCAATGGGCAAAATGGCTCTTTTGTCGTTGCCTACCGTCATTCTTTTGTTGAGTTGGCGCAAAAAGCAGGAATCAATGTCGGGACAGCCGCCTTGCCCCGTTATAAAGACTTGACTTTCAATGTGGATTTGGGTCAAACCAAAGCAGGAAAATTCTCTCTTTTCGGCATCGGTGCGTTGAGTAATATTGATTTTATTGGCGAACAACTAAGCGAAGACGATTTTTTTGCCGATAAATCGGAAGACAGTTACGCCGATTCCAAATTGGGTATCATCGGCTTGCGACATAATATTATTATTGACAACAATACCTATATCCGCACCGTCCTTTCGTGACAACGGCAGGGGGTCGCTACCAAACGCCGATTGATTTAGTGGCATCGAAAGCCAAAGGCGAAGAAGTCCGTGACGAAACAAAGGCTTTCAGCGAACAACAATCGCCGTATTTCCGTTGGGATGTGAAAATTGGTTATACACTCAATTCCACAAAAAGGCAGTTTACACAGCCGTTTTTCCTTGATTTTCAGAATGTGACGAATCATAAAAATATCTTTCAAGAACGCTATTCCGCTACTCAAAACAAGATTTATAAAGTTTATCAGATTGGTTTCTTTCCTGATATTATGTGGCGAGTACAGTTTTAGTACAATAGCATAATTGAACATAATTGATTGATAATCAAATAATAAGCGAATGCTCGACATAAGCTACTTTTAAAAAATGTGGGTCAAGATGGTCAAAATCCTTATCTGTGGTTATCAGCGTTGCATTTAAAACAGAGGCTGTGGCGGCAATCCAGAGGTCGTTTTTGCCCATGGTACGAGCAGAACCAGCAAGAGGACGACCGATAAATTTACCTTTACTGAACGTATCAATTTCGGCATATCTTTTAATAATGTTAGGATCGTTAATATCAACTGGTGGGAATTCTATAATCACGTCGTTAGCGACTTGTTTTTTAAGTTCACCCCACCTATTTTGCATACCAAAAGATAGAATTTCGGCTGAGGATACAAGAGAAGTCAGAGTAAGATTTGATGGGTTATCAAGACTGAAGTTCTCCATAAAATATGCCCTACTGCCACGAATTATTCGGATTAAAACATTTGTGTCAAGTAAATAAATCATTAATCAAGTAGATATATTTGTTCTTCAAAGCCTTCGGTTGGTTCTAATATATTGAATTGTTTTGAAAGTTCGTCAATTTTTTCCCAGTTAATACCTTTATAGCCGCGCTCTTTAAGTGTTTGTTCAATGCTTTTACCTTCTTCTAATTTAACAACATAAGGTAAAGGTTGAATTTCATACAAACCTATGCGTTTGAGCTTTGTCACCAGAATGTTATACTCTGTGTGTGACAGTTGTTTTATCGCTTCAAGAATTTCTTCGAGCGATAGTTTAGCAGGTGCTTGTATATTATTTCTGGTCATTTTCTTTAATTTTTAATGCAATTTAAACCTTTTTCAACAATTTTACACACCCCTCAGTATTTTTGAGGGAAATTTCAATTTAAAAATGGCACATCAAAAATCATATCCGCTTGGCTTCGACGACCGTTGGTTTATTATCATCGGTATTCCAGTTATTGGTTTTTTGATGCCCCCCATTTTTTTTGCTAATCCCATAAGTTTGGCTCCTGAATTTTGGCAAAAAGTAGCGGTTTCAATATTTTATGCAACGCTGTATTGGGTAACGTGTCGTTATTTTTTTATCAAAGCAAACATCAAATTTCCAGAATATCATCAAAATAAAAAACGGGTAATTTGGATTGGTAGCTTGTGTTTTGCGTTTATTTTTACTTTTTGTAATGTCTTACATTTCTGTATAGAGCCTTATCTCGGTATTGATTTTCACGAAATCCCGACGGGCTTACAAATCAACGCAGCCAGTTTTACAGCATTTGCCGTCATTGCTGGCATTTATGAAAGTATGCGATATTTTGTTTTGTGGAAAAATACGAGTTTAGAAAAAGAACAATTGCAACGAGAAAACCTGCAAAGCCAATTGGAAGGTTTAAAAAATCAAGTCAATCCACATTTTTTGTTCAATTCGCTTAATACACTGGTGCATTTGATTCCAGAAAATCCCGATTCGGCGATAAAATTTGTTCAAAAGCTGTCAAAAGTCTATCGTTACATTCTCGAAATGCGCGACACCGCTACGACCCCCCTCAGTACAGAACTCGAATTTTTGAACGCCTACGTATTTTTATTGAAAGAACGGTTTGGCGATAATTTGCATATTGACATAGATGATGCCGTTTGTAAAGATACATTTATGGAAGGCACTAACGGCGTTTGCGAAAAACATATTATTCCACTTTCGCTCCAAATTTTGTTTGAAAATGCCATAAAACACAATGTTATTTCAGCCCAACGTCCTTTGACTATTTCTGTTTTTATTGAAAATAAAGCGTATTTGATTGTAAAAAATAATTTGCAACGTAAAAATCAAGTGCAAGATGGAACAGGCGTTGGGTTACAAAATATTCGCAATCGTTATCAACTTGTCAGTCAAAAAGAGATAGATATTATTGTAACTAAAGAATCTTTTATCGTTTCTTTGCCTTTGTTAAAAATTGAAAATCAATTAGTTATAACATAATTGAAACAGGTTTCGGAAACTTTAAAAGTTTCCGAAACCTCTAATTCAAACATAAAATGAAAGTTTTAATCATAGAAGACGAGCAGCCTGCAGCACTACAATTGAAAAAAATGTTGACGCAAACAGACCCCTCAGTATCCGTCATCGAAATCATTGATTCTGTGGAGTCGTCGGTCAAGTGGTTAAAAACATTCCCTGCACCCGACGCTATTTTTATGGATATCCAAATTGCCGATGGTTTGAGTTTTGATATTTTTAACCACGTTAATGTGACTTCACCTGTTGTTTTTACTACTGCTTTTGACCAATATGCCGTCAAAGCTTTTAAAGTTAATGCTGTAGATTATTTGTTGAAACCGATAGATGAAGAAGAGTTAAGCGAAGTTTTGGAGAAATTGAAGAAAAAAAGGGCTGAACCGACTCCTTTTGACAATGGTTTGTTCTTAAAAAATTTCTTGCAGGATTTCCCAAAAAAGGCATATAAACAACGATTTTTAATCAAAAATGGGCAAAATTTAACCTCCATTGACGTAGCGGACATCGCTTATTTTTTTTCAGAAGAAGGTGTCAATCAGTTTTATGTTTTTTCAAACAAAAAGCATATTATTGAAAGCGCATCAAACGTTGATAATCAATAACTTAGGATAATTAAACTTAAAAATAAATCATAAAATGGAAATTTTTATAGATAAATGGCTTTTCACGTATTGGCAAATCGGAAAACGCTATTTCTTCATGGCAACCGTCATGTTTGTTTTGTTTTACGTTATTTTTAAAACGCCGATGTTGGGTCGTCGGATTCAACAAAAATTTCCTAAAAAAGGGGATTATTATCGCGACATTTTCTTTTCGTTGATTTCAATTGGCATTTTTGCCCTTGTCAGCGTTTGGACACTCATGATTTTACGCCCTTATACGAATATGTATAATAAGATATCGGATTATGGTACAGCCTATTACGCATTCACTTTCGTTTGGATGTTTTTCGTACATGACGCTTATTTTTATTGGGCGCATCGCTTAATGCACCACCCCAAACTGTTCAAATGGGTGCATTTGACACATCATAAATCCAACAATCCATCTCCTTGGACAGCATATGCGTTTCATCCATTAGAGGCATTTATGGAAGCGTTTATTGTTACAATATTTGCATTTTCGATACCGGTTCACCAAACGGCGATTTTGTATTACATGATTTTTCAAATTTCTTATAATGTTTATGGGCATTTGGGTTATGAAATTTTGCCTCCCAATACGCACAAACATTGGTTAGGCAGATGGTTCAATACCTCTGTGGCGCATAATATGCACCACAAATATTCCGTCAAAAACTATGGTTTATGGACAACGATTTGGGATAGAATGTGCGACACCATGCACCCACAATACGATGCCGTTTATGAAAAAACAACAGCTAAACCGCCTGCAATATATGCTGATTTAAAAGAAGTATCCGTTCAATAATGTGCTATTGATGCTATATTTGCGCTGAAACTGCCTCCTTGGTTTTGATACTGAGGGGGCAATTTTTAAAATAAATGAGACAATAAAACGACTATATGCTGTGATGAATGATAAGAAATGAATGAAAGTTTTTCTCTCTATCTTTAGTCAAAAATCATTCAGACTAAGAGACTTCCGAATTTTTTCACGTCTAAAAAGTTTAAAGTATAGTACATTTAGAAACATTATTTTTAAAATTTAAAACAAAAAATATGTTTAATATTGGTTTTATGGTCATCGGTGGCATTGCCACATTGATTGGTTTGTTCATCAGTAATAGACTCAAATCAAAATTCGAATTTTACAGCCAACAAGGTTTACGTAATGGCATGAGTGGAAAGGAAATAGCCGAAAGAATGTTGCGGTATTATGGCATTTATGACGTAAAAGTCCAACTGGCGCAAGGTTTTTTGACAGACCACTACAACCCTTTGGATAAAACAGTGAATTTGAGCGAACCTATTTACAATGCGCGCAGTATTTCAGCCGCCGCTGTTTCGGCACATGAGTGTGGACACGCAGTGCAACATGCTCAAGCCTACGCACCTTTGAAAATGCGGTCAGCTATCGTACCTATTGTAAAAGTATCATCGGGCATACAACAATTCATTTTACTGGCTGCTCTTTTGACGATGGGGAGCGCATTGGGTAAAACGATGTTGCTTATCGCTCTTGTCGTTTTTGGTGTAACGGCATTGTTCAGTCTCATTACGTTGCCCGTTGAATTTGATGCCTCAAACCGTGCTTTGAAGTGGCTCGAATCGTCAAATACAGCCATGCCTCAAGAATTGGCGGGCGCAAAAGATGCGCTTTGGTGGGCGGCAATGACATATGTGGCAGCGGCTTTGGCGGCTTTAGCTTCATTTTTATATCTGCTTTGGCAATATAATCGGCGTTAAAAATGGATAATTAAACTGAATTTTAGATGCTTTCAAAATCCCTCCCTCATTTTACTGAGGGGGGGATTTTTTTTTAAAACCCTACATAAAAAATAAAAATTCGTTAGCGTTCACTCTATTGTTACTGTTTTTCTCGTGCAAATCCTCTTGATTTGCCATAATCTCTCCTTATCTTTTCTATAAACATGAGAATCCTAATAGATTCTAAAATTATATAGCGTTTCAAAATTCAACTTCGATATTCAACATTCATTATTCGCTATTTTAAAATTGATTTTCGGACAAAAACCGTAATTTTCCGCCTCATTAAAACGGTTGCTTCAAATAAGTAATCAAAGAAACCAAAGTTACACTAATACGTTATGAGCATTTGGAATCGTCTTTTTGGCATTATAGCAGAACCAACAAAATCGCAGCCGCGTATTAAGTTCGGTCGTTATACAGATTCGTATAAGCAAAAACCGCAGTACGACGCGTGGGAGGCTGCCCTCAATAAATTTGAAGAACAAGATTATTTAGGCTCTTACAACGCCCTTTTTCGTTATTTACGTGATGAAAGAGAGGACAATGTCCGTTGGGTTGAAGAGAATGGTAGTATCAAATTTGAAATTTTGCAAGGCTCAAAAAGGGTGACAGGCATAGCAAATGCGCAAAAATTCGTTGCTGAAGCGCGCATTGTATTTGCCGACCACTTAGGCATTACGGTTATGCGGCGGCTTGTTGAGTCTAATTTTGTACTCGAATACAGTCGGTATGGGCTAGACGATGACAATAATTTGGTCATAAAATTCGATACATCTTCACTCGATGGCTCCCCTTATAAAATCTATTACGCCCTTAAAGAAGTTGCCGCAAGTGCCGACAAGCAAGATGACCTTCTGCTCGATGAGTTCGGCATAAATTTGAAACCGATTGATATGGGCTCAAAAACAGATATTGGTCAGGTAGAAAAAGAAGTAAAGTATAATTTTATTATAGATAAAATCCAGTCAGTCATAGATTTTATAGATAGCAAAAAATTGGATGTTGAGAAATATCCTGGTGGTATTTCTTATTTGTTGCTCGATATAGCTTATCGGGTTGATTATCTAACGACACCAGAAGGCTTTTTGATGGAAACGGTTGAACGGATGCACCGCAGCTATTTTTCAACAGAAGAAAAATCAATGTTGCTGAAAAATGTTGGACTGCGTAAGGAATTATCAAAAGTCCTCACACGTTCCAAAGAATTGATATTCAGTGAGTTATATGCCACCACTTCTACATTTGGCATACTGGTTCCAAAACAACATGATGCGCTTGCAAGCCTTATTGAGGGCGAATTGTCCAACATGGACTGGTATGAAGCGAATAAACATGATTCGGTTGCGTTGGCTATTCCAGGATATATTGTGGGGTTTGCCTTATTCAATTATGCTTTGCCGAAGGCTGACAGGGAATTATTGGTGTTTTACTATCATATTTTTGAGCCAGCATTATTTTCCTCTCTTGGATTCACCCCTCAGTATTTCAATCCTCAAACAGGTGCATTTGATCAGAAAGCCATCAAAAAAGGGATAAAAGACATCGTTGAGCACAGCATTGATACATCTCTAAAATTAACCCCTGATTATGGGTCTTTGGATTTCAAAACACCTGCAAAATTTGCTCGGTCTTATTTATTAATGATAAAAAATTTAGATTTTATTAAAAAATAAAATTTGCGTTTCGTGTGCTAAAAATTTTAAATTTTTGACATATTTAAATACCCGTCATTCTTCTCAAATAAACACTGCTTTATTTTCATAATGCATTGATAAATAATTATTTAAAGTAATGACTGTTATTGACCACTGACTATTTAAAGCCTTTTTAGAATGCAAGAATTAGTAGAAAAATATAAAAGTGTTGTCATTCAAATCGCTACACCTTATAGTACAGGAACAGGGTTTTACCTAAAAGCAGCCAACCTCATTGTTACCAACAACCACGTTGTGGAAGGCAACCGCGAAGTAACCATTGAAGGCGTTGATTTACCCCGCCAAATCAGCCGTGTTTTATATAATGATGTAAAATTTGACCTTGCATTCCTAGAAATGCCCACGCTTCTAACAGAGCTGCCGGTTGTCAACGTTGAGCCAAAACTTGTTCGCGAAGGTGAATCTGTCACTGCCATTGGGCATCCTTATGGTTTGCGTTATACGTTTACGAAAGGCATTGTCTCCAATCCACGTCATATATATAATAACCTCGACTATATACAGCACGATGCCGCTTTAAATCCAGGCAATTCGGGTGGACCACTCATCAATACTGAGGGGGCGGTTGTGGGGGTCAATACGTTCATCATACAAAACGGCAACACGATTGGTTTTTCGTTACCCGCTAAATATCTCGATGAAACCATTGAAGCGTTTAAAAAAGGGCATGGTGAAATTGGGCTACGGTGCGAGTCATGTACCAATATCGTTTTTGAAAATACCATCGAGCTAGGTGGTTATTGCCCACATTGCGGCAATAAGCTCAAAATTTTGAGCGAAACCGATAATTTTCAAGCAGAAGGTGTCTCTTCTTTGATTGAAAAAGTGCTCATAAAGTTAAAGCATGATGTTCGAGTCAGTCGGCGCGGACCGAATAGTTGGGAAATACGACAAGGATCAGCAAAAATTAACATATCATACCATCAACAAAACGGTTTGATTATTTCAGATGCCTATCTTTGTACCTTGCCAAAGGAAAATATTAAACCATTATATGAATATTTGCTGCGCGAAAATTATCGCAACGAAGGTGTGACATTGAGCGTCAAAGGGCAAGACATCATCCTGTCGCTATTGATTTATGATAAATACTTGCAAGAAGAAACGGCATTGAAATTGATGAGCAATCTGTTTGAAAAAGCAGATTATTATGACAATATTTTAGTAGAACAATATGGTGCGAACTGGCGAAATGAATAGCTTAAAACATTTTACCTCCTAACAAAGCATTATATTTTAATTTGTTGGAACATTAAAATAATACATAAAAAATGGGCGTTTACCCTTAGTCTGGACAAACTATAAATCTAAAATGTTAAATAGGTGTTATTCGTAGCCTATTATAAACGTTTTTTTACGTTTTCGTTTAATTTTGGCGAAGCAATACCCCTCCTCACAATGTCACCTTTTTTAGAAAAGAAATTTTTACATCATAGCAATAACCGATTTTTAGCTTTAATTTAATGGGTTAAGCACACATCTATCTCAATATGAAAAAAATCTCGATACTTATTTTAGCTCTGACTATGAGCTTTGCGGCAACCGCACAAGACATTCACTTTTCTCAATTCTACATGGCACCGCTCAATCTCAATCCTGCCATGACGGGTGTTATGAATTGTAGCCAACGTATCGCTGGCAATTATCGCAATCAATGGGCTTCAGTGTTACGTGACAAGGCGTTTCAGACCTTTAATGTCGCTTATGACTCTAAAATCCCTGTTGGTCGCTACGATTATATCGGCTTAGGTGGCTCTTTATGGGGTGACAAAGCAGGTTCATTAAACTACCACACAAATCAATTGAACCTCGATTTTTCTTATGCCAAAAAGATGGGTGGCTATCGCAAAAAAGCCAGCTATTTGGTCATGGGTGCTGAGGTCGGTTTGGCACAACGCGGTTTGAATACCTTGGATGCACGTTGGGGCAGCCAAAACAATAATGGTGTTTATGACCCAACATTACCCAGTAACGAAAACCTTTTTGGTCGCGCAAACTTTATGTATGCCGACGTGTCCGCTGGGTTGTTATGGTTTTCAGTTTTAGATGAAAACAATAATTTTTATATCGGTGGTGCTTATGACCACATCAACCGCGCCAATCAATCTTTTACAGTACAAGGACAAGGCGCAGCAAGTAAATTCGTTCCTTTATTCTCAAAATTCACCATTCATGCAGGTGGTGAGTTGGGCATAAACGACCGTATTTCACTCCTTCCAGGCATCGTGACATTTTTGCAAGGACCTTATATGCAAGTCAACGGTGGCACAAGTATGCGTTTCCTTTTGGGTGGTTCAAAACGCTCAACCGAAGCGATTCAGTTTGGTGCATGGGCAAGGATTGCGAATAAAGT
>JAYTUQ010000245.1:0-5974 GCA_043744455.1 Saprospiraceae bacterium
AGTTTTTTCAATACTGCCAATTGGTCTTCACCAACGAAAGTAGCTGAATCAATATAAGCACCTTTGAAACCAGGACGCTCAGTTGAATTTTCCTTGCGGAAGTCTTCAATAAGTTTGGCAGGTGATTTTTGATTTTTTGTAAAAAGGATAGCTGTTTGACCTTTGAAAGACTCAAATAAACCTTCATAACCTTTAGAAGCATCTGCTTCTTTCAAGATTTTAAGGGCAATTTTGTTTTTCACAACTTGCATTTCAATGTCTTGTTCAAAACATTTTCTACGCAATTTGGTGGTCTGAGCTGCTGTCATCGCCGTTGGATCCGCTAAGTAAAAGAACGAGTGCTCCTCGAGTTTACTTTTTAAGTCCTCCAATACGACTACTTTATCATCTTTTGTCATGTTGAATTGCTCTTTTTTCTTTTACTTAATGGATTTAGTATCTACTTTGATGCCCGGTGACATAGTGGAAGCAACTGTCAGTGACTTCATGTAAACGCCTTTCGCAGTAGACGGTTTCATTTTGATAAGCGTATTCAATAATTCATTCGCATTATCAGCCAATTGTTCGGGCGTAAAAGATACGCGACCGACACCAGCATGAATGATACCTGTTTTGTCAACACGGAAAGCAATTTTACCTTTTTTGACTTCACTCACCGCCGAAGCGATGTCAGGCGTGACTGTACCCGTTTTAGGGTTCGGCATCAAACCACGTGGTCCGAGAATACGAGCAACTTTACCCAATTGCGCCATAACGTTAGGTGTTGCGATAACAACATCTACATCTAACCAGCCCTCTTGAAATTTTTTGATGTATTCTTCAAGACCGAAAAAGTCTGCGCCTGCAGCCATAGCGTCTGCTTCGCGATCAGGTGTACTCATCACCAATACCTTCTTGGTTTTACCCGTACCGTGCGGCAAAGACACCGTACCACGAAGGGCTTGGTCTGCTTTACGAGGGTCAATACCAAGGCGGACATGTAAGTCAACCGAAGCGTCAAATTTTGCAATGTTCACATCTTTAACCAAAGCCAAAGCTTCGGGCAAGCTGTAGAGTCTGTTGGCATCTACTTTTTTGTCAACTTCTGCTCTTCTTTTAGGAACTTTTGCCATTTTGTTTTTAATAATTTAATAGTTAGGTAATTAACGTTCCGAATTCGTTTCGGAACTCCCTTGCTTAGTTATTCGTCAATGGTCATCAGTCATTTGGTACACATAATATATAGTGTAACTGATTGACAAATGACTTTTTGACAAATGACTGGAATTACGCCCAAGGCGCAGTGCCTTCGACGGTGATACCCATGCTTCGTGCTGTTCCTGCAATCATTTTCATTGCAGATTCAACAGTAAAGCAGTTGAGGTCAGGCATTTTGTTCTCAGCGATAGCGCGCACTTGATCCCAAGTCACTTTACCGACCTTAATACGGTTCGGTTGCGTTGAGCCCAATTTCACCTTAGCCGCTTCCATCAATTGGATAGCTGCTGGAGGCGTTTTGATAGCAAACTCAAATGACTTGTCTTTATAAACAGAGATAATAACGGGCAAAATTTTGCCAATTGAATCTTGTGTCGCAGCATTGAATCGCTTACAGAACTCCATGATGTTGACACCTTTTGAACCCAAAGCAGGTCCAATTGGTGGGGCAGGGTTCGCCTGACCGCCTTTCACCTGAAGCTTGATGTAAACTTCTACTTCTTTTGCCATTTTAGAAAAGACGTTTTAATAATGTGATTCGTCGCGCTGTTTTGGGAAGCAATTCCGATGTGACTCGAAATCAGGATTAGCTTAACGAAAATAAAAGGATTTTGCGGCAGAGGTCACAGCTAACCGCAAAAAGCGGCGCAAAGATAGGTTTTATGTTTTTTTTAAACAAGAAATTTTTATTTTTTATTTAAAAATGAGACCCCCTCAGTATAGAAGCCGTTTTAAATGCTTATTTATGCTTTCTCAATGCCTCAACTAATTCGAAAACTGTTGTAGAAGATTCTGACTTTTCAAGCGATGTGCCATTATCTGTGTGAAATTTCAAAATACGTTCAGCCCGTTTGATAGCTTGGTCTTGGCGCGTAATCGGTTCTCCGTCGTGTGTTCGCCCCATGATAACAAGCATTTGTTCAAAAAAATCTTCGTCAATTACTTTTGAATCTTTGCCTCCATAAGAACAACCCAATGGTTTCAAATAACCATTTATTTTATTGTGATAATCTGTTCGTGGCATTGGACCACCTTGATGGTCTTCAAAATGCAGCATTAACCAATATTCGAAAGCTTGATGCGAATAGGCAACTTCAATATTGTTTGCAATGGCATGATTGATACCATTGATAAAGTTGGTTAGTTGATTTGGATTGTCTGGCTTTGGGTCTGCATCAAATACACACCAAACAGAGTCATAAAAAGTACCTTTTTTTTCTTCGGCTGTTCTTATTTTTATCGCCTTTTGGACAAGAGAAAATGTATTATCACCTATCCCAACTGTCTTGATAGTTGCCGTTGAGAGTTTGAATTGGTTAAAATAGCTGGGTTCTGTATTGACACCTTCACAGATGATTAAAAAACTCTTATTTCTATTATCCACGGGTGCTTGCCTCTCAAAAACAGGTTCTCCACGCTTTCGTTCTTTTGCTGCTTTTACTTGCTTTATATGCTCCTTTTTTTTTTGAGCATCCGTTTCTTTCTTATTCTTCATGTGCAATTTCTTTTTCTGTTAGAAAAAGTGGATTAAAATCACTCAAATAAGGAATTGCACCATATTTACCACGCGCATAGTTTGTTTCATAATCCTCTTTGTTGCGTGCTTTTTCGCCATTATCGGTTTTAAAACCGTCCAACGAATACAGCGTCACAGCACCATACCTATCTTTTTTAGTGAACCAAACTTGGTCACGGCGAAATAATTCCGAACTCATTAGACTTCGGTCATGTGTATTAAAAATTAATTGGGCGTTGTGTGGATTCGTGTCCGGGGCATTAAAAAAAGAGACAACTTTACTCACCAAATTAGAATGCAATTTTGCATCTAACTCATCAATAACTAAAGTTTTTCCATCTTTTAGCGTATTAATGATAGGACCAGATAAAGCAAAAAACCTCTTTGTCCCTAATGATTCATCATCATCTAAAGAAAAATTTTCAATGCCAACCGCCTTATTATCGGCATCATACTTTTTGTGGAAAACAGAAACATCACTAAAAATAGAATCCCCGTCTTCATTAATTTTTTTCAATAAAAGCTCTTTTAATTTCTTGGGCATTTCATTTGGTAGTTCTTCTGCATTAACAACAACAGGTTTTAAATCAACAATATTAAAGTCAGCATTTTTGAGAAACTGTAAAATTTCCTGTTTAGAATCTTTTTCATTCAATTTACTTATAGAGTAACCCAAAAAACGTGAATCTTCAGTTAAAATATTGAAGCGCATTTTAATCCAATTAAAAATTTTAATGGCGAATTTATCATTATTTTGAGCTGCTACCGATAACAATAAGGCATTGTCCCGTATCATATCATTATCCACAAGGAGTTTTAATTTTTTTTCTTTTTTATGAACATCAAAGGTTTGATAATCACGATAAAATATCTCGACTTCTTTTGTATTAAGGCGATGATATAACCATTCTGAAACGACTACTTTTTGTGTTACTTCAAAACCATATCGAAACAACTCACTGTCAATAATGAAATTGATTTCAAATAAAGAAGGTTGGTTTTCCGTCTCTGTATTCAACTTAAAAGCTTCTGTTTTAATGCGTTCGCCTACCTGAGTGTCTTTTTGAGATGAAAAAATAAAGCGTTGCATAAATGCCATGGCATCCAACAATTTACTTTTACCACTTGCATTCGCACCATAAATAACGGCACTACGCAGGAGATTTAGATTGAATTTAGGCACTTCAATCACATTATCTGTCCATCGCGTTGTACGGTCATAGTTAGAGGCAACCATGCTCAATTTAGCTTCTTCTTTAAAGCATTTATAATTTTTGACAGAGAATTGAATCAACATAATAAAGTCTTTTTTTGCGAAGGTAACGCAAAAAAAGACTTTATTGTTTTATTATTGAGTAGAAAAAATAGTTTCTTTATAAAAATCCTTAATACATGGCAATCTTTTCAGATGCTCTTGCACCCCCTCAGTATTTCCCCTTACCGCACAACCAAAATCTTTGTCACCACCGCATCAGGCGCATCCAGATTCTTAGTATTGGTTGCTAAAACCAAATACACACCCGTCGCTACCCTATTGCCATTAAAATCCTTTCCTTGCCAAATCGCTTGACCGCCCAGTGCGCGGGTTTCAAAAACAACATTGCCATTCACATCCGCTATTTTCACATCGGCATCACGCGTAAAGCCTTTTATCGCAATCGGTCCATCATAATCAGGACGAACGGGATTTGGAAAGGCTAAAACCTTACTTTCATTGTTAATCTCACCCCCCTCAGTAGCGTCGCTTCTGAAACTCACCAAACCTTTGTCAGTACCAATAAATACTTCGCCATTCGGTCTGATGCCGAGAGCAGTGATATTATTGCTTGGTAAAGGACTATTTTCGGTGTTAAATTTCAATAATTCGGTCTTACCATCTGCCGAAGTGACAAATAAACCACTCGACGTTCCAAACCATTTGCGGTTCGCACCATCAACAGCAATGACGTTGACATTTTTTTCGCGCAATAGATATTCATTGATACTACCCAGCGAATTAACAATCAATGACGCATTACAAGCCGTTCTGAATGGGTCACTGCCGCAACGAAATACACAAACACCGCTTGTCGTGCCCACCCAAACTTCACCATTGAGGTCGGTTAATAAGTATTTGATGGTCGCACTTTGTAGTTCTTTTGGCAAATTTGAGTTGTCGAGGATGCGCGATTTATCATCAGAAATATCGTCAATCGTTTTACCTTCATCATAAAGCAAAATACCCGATTGTGAACCACTGATAATAAACCATTTGATACCCGAGCCGTCCACGATGACTTGAAAAATATTGCTGGCAGGCACATTTGCCATTTTCACCCATTTACCATCGGCTTTTAGGACAATGACGGGTCTAACTGCAAGGTTATTCGATACCCATAAATTACCACTTTTATCAAAAGCCAAACCCGTCACACGCCGACGAAATGGGTCTGCTGAAGCCGCTGAAATAGCTGAATTTGAAGCATTGTATATTTTGCTGACTTTATTACCAGTCAATTCAACTAAGCCGTTTTGGACAGAACCCGCATAAACTTTACCCGTTTTAGTATTTATTTCAACTGTATGAAAATCACGACTTATGATGCTATCATTTAAAATTTGGGTGTATAAACCATTGTAATTCTGCCATTTACCATCAATTAAAGAAGCAAAACCTTCGCCATTGTCTCGTGGATTGATGCCTGTTAATCCGCCAAAGGCAACCCATGCCGATGTATCCGTCACCGCTATATCACTCGACTCACGCGAGTAAGGCGAGTCATATTCAACGACGGTACAGTTAGCATCCGTCGCCTTGTTCAAAAAGCGATAACCGTTGAATTGGTCAGCAAAATAAATGCGCCCTGTGGCATCTTCAACAGCACCACGCGGACGATTGACACAACTACCACCGACACTTTTAAACGTGCCGTTTTTATTATAAATCAAGGTTTTACCATTGCTAAAAACATCTTTATTAGCAAAACCAATAAGCAAATTTTGGCTTTCTGCTGTCAAAAACTGCACTTTAAAACCGTTTTCGTATTTTATACTGAGGGGTCTATTGTTTTGCAAAACCGCCAAACTGTCATTCAAATCGAAGTACAATTTATTGTCATAAACCGCTAAAACCTTTGTGGTATATTCATTTGGGAAACCCGCAGCAGCACCTAATTTTGTCCATACCTTAAAGTCAGCTAAATTCAATCGCGCATCATTCGACACATTATATATACCCCCCTCAGTAGCCGCCCATATTTTACCTTCAAAAACGACAACGCT
>JAYTUQ010000246.1:0-1559 GCA_043744455.1 Saprospiraceae bacterium
TTCATTGGGCGCAAAAATAGATAAGAAGATGAGGTATTACTAAAAATGACGAGGAGATTAGCCATCTCAACTCGTCATTTTTTTATTTTGCTTGAAAACAGTGGTATTATTCCTTGAAAAGGTCTCCAATCGAGATGTTAAAATCCATTAAAACAGGTGCGGCTGAACAAATATCCGTATCGTCTTCGCAAACCGTTATTTTTTTAGTCGAATTATAGACGTGAACGACGCGTAGATTTGGATAAATAATCCACAAAACTTTGACACCTATATCGAAATATTCATAGACTTTCTTTTGAACGACGAGAATATCGTCATTTTTAGACAACATTTCGACCATAAATTCGGGGATAACAGCAACGTCACCTCGACCTGAATCAATTTGTGCATCGGTCACGTAAGCCCAATCGGGTCTGCGCCACTTTGTTTCGCTCGTCCAAGTTTCAAGTTCGTTGACGACTGTGCCGCCAATCGGGTTTCCCACTTTATATTTTAGTCGGTAAAATAAATCCGTTAAAGCACGGATAATAAAAAGTTCTTTTCGGTTCATAGCGGTCGTTTTCTCAATTAAACCATCACAAAATTCATATTTAATACCTGCGGCAGCACTATTGCCTGGGTCAATATATTTTTTGTAAAAAGTATTGAACGTTATTCGACGCGGTTCAACGACCTTTGGTTGCGCGTATTTTGGTTCAAACGAAAGAGTTGCACTTGCCATTTTATTATTTTTAAACAAAAATAAAGGAAAAACTTAGAAAACCCAACCTTTAAAACGTCATTTGTCAATAATTGTCATTTGTCATTATGATAAACAATCACCAATGACATTTATTGACAAATGACGTTTTAAGCGTTCACCCAATCCAAAATAACTTCATCAATCGGACTAACCGACGACGGCAAAACACGTTCAAGTACCCCCTCAGTATTGAGCAAAAATTTATAGAAATTCCACTTTACCGTATAGTCTTTAAGACCATTTTCAGATTTATGTGTCAAAAAATGAAAAATTGGATGCGTATTTTCTAAAATGCCTACTTTCGTTGTCAAAGGAAAGGTCACACCATAACGAAGAGTACAAAATTCCTGAATAGTGGTTTCAGTACCAGGTTCTTGTCCCCCAAAATCGTTGCAAGGCATCCCGACAACCACTAATTTGTCTGTAAAATTGTCATGCAACTCTTGCATCTGTTGATATTGAGGCGTAAAACCACATTCGCTGGCGACATTGACAATGAGGATTTTCTTACCTTTAAAAGTTGAAAAATCAAGGGTTTCGCCTTCGATATTTTGAATTTTAAAATCGTGTATGGACTTCATTTTTAGTATTTTAGTTGAATTATTATTAAAAAACGAATAACAGCGTATTTTTTAAATTGTTGATAAAAGACGTTATTACAAAGATTTAAACAAGTAAACCTTAAATACCTTATATTCCTTATATTCCTTATACGGTTCAAAAAAAAGGCTCTGTGACAATTTTAGCGGCAACTAATTTTTGAACGCAAAACATCTTGCTCTAAAGTGTTCAAAATTAGTCATATTAAAGGTGAATC
>JAYTUQ010000247.1:0-5943 GCA_043744455.1 Saprospiraceae bacterium
TAAAAGGGCTAAAGCAACTCAATCTAAATATAAAATAAATTCATCATGAATTAGAAATATTCGTTTTATTCCTAATTTAACAAAGTCAAGTTAAAATAAGCCTTCTATCATTTTAAAATATAAACCAACTCTTCTAATAATAAGTCTTAAAACAGTTTTTAGGAAAACACAAAGCCCTTAATCAGTTAAGTTGATTAAGAGCTTTGAACTTGCAACGCTAAAATATTAGTTGCTATTCTGAATAAGTTGAACGAGTTCTTCTGTTTCTTCAAGACTAATTTCTAAAGCCTCTGCAACAGTCGCTATCGTTCCACCCTGCTGTAACAGCATTCTGATGGACTTTAAAAGCCGATTTTGTAATATTTCAGCTTTTTGCTTCTCTTGTTCAGCTTTTTGCTTCTCTTTATCTTGTTCCTTTTTTTGTCGTTTCATTTCAGCTTTATGGTTTAAATCCATTCTTTTTAGAAGGATTTCATAGTTCATTAAATCTGAAACGTATTTAAACTCATCAGGTGATAGTTTATCTTTTCTAAGTCTATTGATTACTTCTGCCATGTCTTTATCTTCTTTAAACTTCAAAAAATCTCCTTCCTTGTTGTCCGAATTACGACTAATATTTGCAAAATCGAACCATTTGTAGTAAGGGGAATTTATTCTTTTATTTTTAACAATGTTTTTTTGAAAAATGTAAATTAACCTATTTTGAGCAAAAAAGTCAAGCCCTTTGGTATCATTTTGAATAATTTTCAATGTTTTTTCTCTTTCCTCTAAAATACTTTCAAGTGGCTTTTCCCATAAATCAGCATCTGTAATAAAATCTTTTGCCACTTCTGGCAATGTTGTGAATGCAATATAATCTTCTTCAAAACCAAGCACATCATCCACCATCCATATCAAAGTGATAACAGGTCTCAAGCCTGAATAGTTTTTTTCGGTATAGGTTTCGCCATTCAATTTTGTGACTGTAATCGGTTTCAAGGTTTCTAATTGCACTGCTGTTGATACGATATGATATAAGTAAAAACGCTTAATCACATCAATTTTATACCGTTGTTGCATCTCAATAACTACGTATTTTCCGTGTATTTTACAACGAAAATCGAATTTTACGATGACTGCTTCATCACTGATTCGATAATCAGTTGACAAAATCTTAATTTCAGCAATTTGGAGGTTCAAAATATCTTCCAAAAACTTTTTGGCAATCCTTTTATTAGAAAAAACTTTTTTAAAAAATAAATCAAGGTTGAGTGATGCAACGTACATAGCATGTTGTTTTTTTACTAAAAAATCGATTTTTAAAAGCAAACATAAAAAAAATAAGCTGATTTATTCTATTTTATAAAATTGTTTTTAACCATTATTTTCGTCCAAAATCAGCTGGGATTTCACCCCACACTTCCGTTTCCCATTTGATGATGGGATTTTTGAAAGTATTGTTTTTAAGCCATGTTTCCGCCCGCTCGATGAGGTCAAAAATAGGTGCATTCACCGACGTTTCCTTCAAGTTTGTTTTCGCTTTTTTGTTCCGAATCCACGCAATTGCGGTCATAGAATCGCTATAAATCGGCATCGAATCCTGACCTTCGCGCTTCAAAAATGCCAATCCATGCACGAGTGCGAGGAACTCCCCGATGTTATTTGTGCCTTGTTTGAAAGGACCTTGATGAAAAATTTGTTCCCGCGTTTTGGTATAAACGCCGCGATATTCCATCAGTCCTGGATTGCCCGAACAAGCGGCATCCACGCAAATACTGTCTTGAATGATGCTCTGTTTGCTGTATAAATGAGCTTTTAAACCTTGTGTTACTGAGGGGTCTGTTTTTTTTGCATAATCATAGTATTTCACGTGGGAATTACGAAAAGCCTTTTCCGCTTCATCACGAGTCTCAAAGGATTTATATTTTGCACCCGCAAAACCATCTATTTGTGCTTTGGCATCAGACCAATCGGGATAGATACCCGGTTTGTAACCTACCCAAACAACATAATATTTTTGTTTTTTTGCCATAGGGCAAAGGTGGTAAGTTTTCATTGAAAAACATAAAATCATAACATGCTTAACACGATTCAGCTAAGACATCAAATGCACGCCCACCCCGAATTATCGGGTCAAGAGGCGTGGACATCCGCTTTTGTGGTCGAACAACTACAAAAAATAGGGGTTTCAAAAATCCATACAGGTTTTTCACAACACTCTATTTTGGCGGAAATAGACGGTCAAAACGCAGGAAAAACCCTCCTTTTTCGTTGCGAACTCGATGCTTTGCCGATTCAAGAAGCCAATAATTTTGCGCATCGTTCCACTCAAAACGGCATTTCGCACAAATGCGGACACGATGGACACAGTGCAACAATGTTGGCTTTTGCTCAAAAACTTTTTGAAAAGCCACTCAAAAACGGCAAAATCCTCTTGTTTTTTCAGTCCGCAGAAGAAACGGGCGCGGGTGCAGCAGCGGCTATGGCATCGGGTATTTTCAATCAGTTTAACATAGATTATGCCTTCGCTTACCACAATTTGCCGTCGTTTCCTCTCGGTTCGGTGCTGTGTAAGGAAGGCATTTTTACCCCCTCAGTAGAAAGCTTTAATTTGACGCTTATTGGCAAAGATTGTCATGCTTCTCAACCTGCGAATGGCATCAATCCTGCCAATGCGGTTGCTACAATCATCACATTTATGAATACTTTGCATCAACCCGATAAATCAAAAACGGATTATTTTGTGGTGACACCGATACACATTAAGTCAGCAGCCAATAAAAACGATTTAAAATTTATAGACATGACACAACCTTTTGACTTCGGCGAAGACTTTGGATTGTTTACCGATGCTTACAAAGGCGCGATGTTTGGCATCGGTTCGGGCGAAAACTGCCCTGCTTTACACACTATTGACTATGATTTTCCAGATGAATTGATTGAGATTGGGAGTGATATGTTTTTAGGGATAGCTCAAAATATGTGTTTTTGAGGATAGGAAGAGTTTTGCCAACGGATTTCCTCTATATTTCTCGTTTGATTCACGGAGGAAATCACGAGGATTTAGAGAAAAATTTATTAGACAAATTTGCCTAAATTATTAATCAACAACTATTTTTGTTACTCATTACAATTGATTGTTAGATTATATTTCTCTTTAACAAACTGATGCATAACTAAAACATAGCTATGCTCAACAAAATCATTCTAAGACATGAAAAAACAGATTATCCTATTCTCGTTGTTACTCTTAGGCATCTTAGGTTGCCAAAAAAACTTTCTCACAGGGGATATTGAAGCTCTTGAAAAAGATTTGAATCGCGAAAGTAAAATTTATAACGCCATTTCAACCGAAGAAGCCCGAAGTGAATACGAAAAAGTATTGTCGAGTATTCCGCATCCAGAATCAGAGGATGTTAATCCTAATGATTTATTACCTTTGTGGGATGCTGCACGGAACTATAATTTTGCAGATACAACAGACAGCTATCTTTCTGTTACAGCAGGTGTTTTCGTTGGTGGTGGCTACAAAAAACTACTTTTCATGCGTCAAAATGGGCAATTAACATATTTTATCGTTTATATTCGAGGTACAGTAGAGTATATTCATAGGAAAAATGGTGTTGCTGAAATGAGTGATTTCTGTGGTCATGTTTTTTTTAAAAAGAGTCAAGGCGGTTATTTTGTTGGATTTACACTTAGAGATGGTCAAATCACTGAAATATTAACGCCTTCAAATGACCCAAGACCTGAAAATCAAGAAGAAGATGATGCCAAGATTTTAGATACATTCACTGTTACAGCGACACGACCTAGTTCATCACAACCTACTTTTTTCTATTACAATGGTTTATACAGTCAAGGTAGTAGCTATATCAATACATTGTTAAATTCTACGGGGTCAAGTGGTGGCGGAGGAGGTAGTACTTCTAACTCTTTCAATGGCATGATTGCCCCAGTCATTGACAGCACACTTCGAGTTTGTCCAGACTCTTTTGAGCCAAGAGTCGTATCAATGCTTCGTCCTGACGGAACTCGTTTAGTTACAAATTCAACTTTACTCACAGCAGGGCTTAGAGATTTTGCAATTAGTCTTACTTATGTCGATATAATAGGTACCCAAAGAACTCAAACATTAACGATTGGCTATCTGTTTATTTCAATGCCTAACAACTGTTATGATACATTTGGCAATTTGGCTTCGCAAGCCATTTCCAATGCTATAACAACAACGCAGAGCAGTTTGAGCGGACAAAGATTAAAAGGGACAGATGAACAAGCAGGGATTTTCGAAACAAAGCTATTCGATGCCCTTAGTGCATTGGATCAAGCCAACTGTGCAGGTCATAATTCGCCTTCTCGTTCTTCTGTAATGCTACTAAGTTCAGGAGCTGTGTCTGCAATAGGAGATATTAATATCAATTACAATACATCGTTTACATCTTATACAGCTTGTCGATAATGATAAAAAAAATTGCCGTTTTAGTAATTCTAATAACCCAGCTACCCCTTTTTGGTCAACAAAAAGGGGTAGCAAATATTTCAAAAATTGATGTATCGTACTTTACATCACCGCCGAGTGATTCAATGAAAAAGCGATTTACATCAGCCTCGTACCCTATGGGTTTCAACCACACAGGTACATTGGAAGAAGGTATCGCCATACTTCTCAATAAGCCTTCCAACCTTATAAAGTTCAACAAAAATATATCAGATATATTCGTTTCTTTTGAAGCCCGAACAAAAAATTTTAGTTTAGCTAAGACACTGATTCTCGAAGAATTAAAATCAGGGTTTCGTTTTCGAGTTTCAGACATTGAAGATTCAACAGATGTGTGGGTAATGACTAGAATCAACGAAAAAAAACTTTGGATTTATACAGATGATAGAGTAGTCAGAGGCAATGGTGCTTCAATAGACTATGAAGATACGTGGGAAATATGTGGTATGGAAATGAACTATTTAGTCCATGATATAGCACTCTATTCAAAACGAACTATTATATATACAGGTGAAACTAAAAACCGTTATATTTTTGAAATACCTCTTAAATTGATTGATAATTTCGACGGCTTACCTGAATATCTGTTAGAAAATTATGGTTTAGCACTCGTAAAAGAAAAACGATTAATTAATAAACTGTATGTTGAATTTTATTGATGCACCTTTTTGTTAAATTTTATCATCGCTGGCGCAGGGCAGATATTTAGTTTAAGTGAATTAAAGCAATTATCCTGTGGTGAAAAAGTATTGATTACATTTTATTATGGTCAAAATGGATTAGTAAAAGAATTGGCATTTAAAATCAATAGAAATACACTTTTAACAGAGCTTCAAGTGTCCAAGATTGAAGATAAGTTAAAAAATATAGCATTATTTAAAGTCTATGATGATTTTAAAGGGGTAAATTTTTTGTTTTTAATGCGTGTTATTGATTTTAAAAAAATTTATACTAGAGAGACCTTTGATTAGTAACTTAATAAGAATCTTTTTAAAACAAGCGGATGATTTGAAATCATTCGCTTGCTTTGTTTTATAAGAGAACGTCCTAACTTTGCGGCTTAAAATATTAAATTCATAAATCTTAAATTCGCTCATGTTGATAGACACACACGCCCACCTCTACTCAAAACAGTTCAACAACGACCGCGCGGCAATGCTGCAACGGGCTGATACTGAGGGGGTCAAAAAAATATACTTGCCCGCCATTGATAGCGAAACGCATGACGCAATGATGGCACTGGAAGCCGAATATCCCGACCGTTGTTTTGCCATGATGGGCGTTCACCCGTGCAGCATCAATGCCGATTTTGAAAAGGAATTGGCGATTGCGGAAGAATGGTTATCCAAACGCCCGTTTTGTGCCGTTGGCGAAATTGGCATTGACTTGTATTGGGATAAAACGTTTTTTGAACAACAAAAAACGGCTTTTATTCGCCAAATGCACTGGGCGCAAGACTTGGG
>JAYTUQ010000248.1:0-5939 GCA_043744455.1 Saprospiraceae bacterium
GACCGATGATACTTTTTCGGTAGCAATTATACCTTACACTTTTGAACATACAACGTTTCAAGATATACATGTAAATTCTATTATTAATCTTGAATTTGATATTATTGGCAAGTATATGGCGCGTTATTTTGAAGTGTATAAAAGCAAATTAAGATTTGGGAATTAAGCATATTACAACTTTCAAATAGAAAAAATGAAAAGTGACCCCTCAGTAATTTGAAGGGTCACTTTTCTTTTTTATGGTTTATTTTGAAAATTACATTCTAAACAATGGACGCTCCGCATTCCAAATGCCGAAAGGAATCATCAATAAAATAATAATTGTTGCTGCCAAAAACCAGAAAAAAGCGGTCCGAAATTTACCCGCATCACTGGCTTGTTTTTTAGCTTTAATACTGCCAATTTGAGCGACAATGATACCGATTATCGTACCCAACATGTGTTCCATGCCGAAAAAACGCAATTCTGGTATTTTCATAGACCCCTTAGCATCTGCCATAAAAGTCTGAACGGATGGGCTAAAACCGAAATATAAAACCAAGCCAATCACCAATTGTAAATGCAACGATGACATGAAAAAGGTATTCACTTTTTTATCTGAAGTCAACCATCTACGCCCCCCTGTAAACCCTTCATAGTTTTTGTAAATGGCATACACAGCTAAAATTAAAACGACCCAACGTAACCACGAGTGGGCAATCAATAGAAAATTGTACATTGAAAATCAATTTATTATGTAATTTAAACTTATTTCATCGGGGCGAAAATAAGGCGTAGATTTTATATTTTCACATTTCATTTCTCATTTATAATTTTATCATTTCAATATTTGTGTCAGGTAAAAGTGGAATACCTCATTTGGTATATGTTAATGTTTGGTACATTTAACTATTTTTCGCCGTTTGAAAACTAAATTTGTAGCTAAATGAAACATTTTAATTGTAAAACCTATTCATTCTTTTTAAATTATGATATTAAAAAATCGCTTTTACTGCCTGCTTCTACTTATCTCTTTTTTTTCTTTTTCTTCAAAAGCTCAGTACGCTCCGATTCGCGAAATGCGTGGTGTATGGATTGCTACAGTTGTTAACATTGACTACCCCTCAGTAAATACCGCTGATGATAACACCTTAAAAGCTGATTGGATTAGACTCATTGACAAACATAAATCTATGGGAATCAATGCTTTATATGTTCAAATCCGCCCTATGGCTGATGCATTTTATAAATCAAGTTTAGTACCGTGGTCGGTGTATTTGACTGGAACAGCGGGCAATCCACCCAATAACGGTTTCGATCCTTTAACATTTATGATTCAAGCGGCACATGAACGTGGGATGGAATTTCATGCTTGGCTCAACCCTTATCGCGCATCTATGGACAACCCTAATGTGGCGAATTTTGCAGACAATCATATTTTGAAAGCGCATCCAGACTGGTGCATTTTGTATAATAAACGCTATTTGATGAATCCAGGGTTGCCTATTGTTAGAGCACATATTGTGGATGTTGTTTCTGAAATTGTCAGAAATTACGATATTGATGCGATTCATTTTGATGATTATTTTTACCCTTATAAAAATGGTTCAGAGGTTTTAAACGATTATGCCACCTATGAAGCCTATAAAGGTCCATTTACAAAAATTGAAGATTGGCGTCGCAATAATATTGATTTGCTAATTTATAATTTATCAAAAGCGATAAAGCAGATAAAACCACGTGTACAATTTGGTATCAGTCCATTTGGTGTGTGGCGTAATGGCAATATCGACCCCGAAGGCTCGGATACAAGAGCGGGATTGACTTGTTATGACGACTTGTATGCCGATGTGCGAAAATGGCTACGGGAAGGTTGGATTGACTACGTTGTACCGCAAGTTTATTGGACAATGGGCTTCCAAATCGCTGAACACGAACGCATTGTACGTTGGTGGGCAGCCAATTCCTCAGGCAAACCGGTGTATGTTGGGCTAGGGGCATATCGTGTCGGTCAAGCTTCAAATCGTGAGCAAAACTGGAGTGACCCTTCAGAAATTCCACGCCAAATTCGCTTGTCACGCACAGTCCAAAATGTGAAAGGTTCAGTTTATTTTAGCTCTAAATCACTGATTAACAATGCTTTAGGTGTAGGAGATAGCCTTAAATTCAACTACTATCGTTATCTCGCTTTAACACCCGAAGTCATCAAAGACGAAAGTGCTTTAGCTACTGAGCCGCCTGAAGTACGCGCTATTACTTCCGAATCAAACGGACAGGTATTGTTGAAGTGGAAACCCAGTATGCTGGCAACTCGAAATAATCCTTTCCAATACATAGTCTATCGTTTCCCTTGGGGTCAAGTAGATTTTACAAATGGGCAAAACATCATTGCAATCATTCCCGCTGACCCTAACTTGCGCAATGAATTGACATTTTTTAATACTCAAGGTAACGATACAAGTCTCTATGCCGTGACAGCATCTGATTGCGTTAACTACGAAATTCCAAAAGAAGGTGTGAATCACACAAATAAAAAACCGACAAAACCTACGACGATAAAAAAGAATCGTGTTCCGTGGTGGAAAAGCTTTTGGCGGCGCGCATTTGGCAAATAAAAATCTTTAAACACTTTTTTTAAGCATTTATACTGAGGGGATGGCATGTTCGAAAAATTTTCAAATTTCCCAAGCACGATTGCGTTAGGTTGAAAAAATTTAAATTGAAAGCTGAAAATTATCCCTTTTTGGTTTACATTTGCAGCGAAAAGGGAAATGCGGTTCCGTAGTACAACGGATAGTATGGAAGTTTCCGGAGCTTCAGATACAGGTTCGATTCCTGTCGGGACCACACGATTTCATAGAAAAAGCATCAAAAGTCTAAGACATTTGATGCTTTTTTTATTATTTCTTATCCAAAACGAATTGTAAATTTGTACTTCACATAAAAAAATATAAAAAATGACAGCTACAGAAAATAAAAAAGACTTGATACTGAGGGGTATGCCCGACTCCGCGCGTGTTTGGATTTATCAATCTACTCGACCATTTACAGATACTGAAACCGTTGTATTAACCAGCCAAATCAATGGTTTTGTAGGTGAATGGACAGCGCACCGCAAAACGCTTTTGGCAGCAGGCGCCGTATTTTACAATCAATTCATTGTTCTTTCCGTTGATGAATCACTGAATGATGCGAGTGGTTGCTCGATTGATACCTCAGTTTATTTCATAAAAGACCTTGAAAAACAATACGATGTGCAATTGTTTGAGCGTATGAACTTTGCATATTTAGTTAATGAAACGGTCAAAACAGCTTCTTCAAGTGTTTTTTCTCAGCTTTATACTGAGGGGGTTATTTCTGATGAAACTTTGGTATTTGACAATTTGGTAAATACGGTTGGTGCATTCAAAGAGACTTGGTTAAAGCCTTTAAAAACAAGTTGGCATCGTCGATTCGTTTAAAAAACAAGTTTTAAAAAAAACATTTATTTATGGTTAGAAGTGCTTACGGCTAAATAAAAAACGCCTAATATAAGATAAACTCGTATTAGGCATTTTTTACTATTAAAAATTATACTTCAAAAAAATCATTCCAAAACTAAAAGTTGACTCGGAATTATGACTTCATATTCACCCAAATTATTGAGTTTACGAAGGTCTTCAACGGATTTTCCATAATTTTTGGCGATAGAATAAAGCGTTTCTGTTGACTGAACGACATGATATTTGCGATTAGCCACTTTGTTTGTCATATCGCTTGCCGTTGATTTTGAACCAACATAATTGTAATCTGAAGGTATATCCGAGCGTACGGGTACAGTTTTCAAACTCAAGGAATGATCATCACTCTGTGCAATATTGCAGTCACAATTTTCTGTCCGCACAACTTGACCCACTTGTAGTGCTTCGTCGTTAGCTAAATAATTAATTTTAAGAAAATCTGCTTCTGTCATATTATACCGTTTGGCTAATTGCGCCACCGTTTCGTCCCTCAACACAACGTGCAAACCTGCCCCCTCTTTGACATAAGCAACATTAGTGGTCACGGTTTGATTCGTCCTTGTTTTAGGTTTTACCACGGCGTCATATTGTTTTGGCACATCAGCCTTTTTTACTGACTTGGCAGTAACAGATGCTTTAGAATTAGCTACAATCAGTTTTTGGCATGGTTTGATAACATCCGATGTCAATTTATTCCATGCCTTCAATTGCGCATATGTTACTTTATATTTCCGAGCAATGGCGTAAAGACTTTCTCCTGGAATAACGACATGCTCCCCCTCAGTATAAGGAACTTGACATTCAACCACCTTAGTAATAACAGGTGTTTCAATTTTTTTGGGTGTGACTTTAATAACCGTATTATAGCTCATTGGCACATCATTGGTACGCGCAACTTCCATACTCGGTTTTACATCTTGCTGAACAATCGGAGCAGAAATTTTCATTATGCCACAAGGGTATATTAAATCACTGGTCATATTGTTCCACTCACGTAAATCACTGATTGCCAATCCGTAACGTCGAGCAATAGCATATAAATTTTCACCACTTTGCACCACATGCTCATCTGCCAAAGCTGTAATTTGACAGTCTATTTTTGCAGGTATTGGTTTTTCAATTTGGGCATAAGGTTGGGGCACATTTGTGGGCGTATTATAAGAAGGAGGTACATTCGCAGGTATGTTATTATAACTTTCAGGCACATTTTCAGGCGTGTTATTACTTTGTAATTGATCTAATCGGGTTTCACCAAAGTAATCACTTTTTGTGATATTTGTATTTTCAATAACCGTTTTACTTTTAACATATACATCACCGACGTTTCCTGTATCATATGGAATATATGGTTTTACAATGGCATAAGTTTCAGGAATAGGTTCTACTTTCGCTATTGTAGCTGGAGAAGTAGTGTTATTGAGATAAGAGCAAACGTCCTTACCATTGATGGCGACAAGCTCAAAAGTCGGACAACATTCTGAATTTTCGCGGATAAGTCCTAAGCCAGGTAATATACTTACAGAAGTCTCAAATTTAGTTGTTCCGCTCGGCAGGACTTTGAATGTATAAGCAGTTGTATTGCAAGCTTGTAATTCACCTACATAATAAACTTTCGAAGGATTGGGTAAACTTCTAATGTTGAAACTCAAATTATCGCTCGATGTTTGTTTTAAATCAGCACGAAAATCGTAGTTAGGATTGATATAGGTAAGCACTTTGTCCCCATAGGACATATACGCTGCCGAGCCAATGGCTTGTACAGCCCATCCACTGTCTAATTTTTTGCAAACATAGACTTTTCGATTCCCAGAGTTGAGGCCGTTTACAAAATTTTGATCCAAATTGGCATTTTGCCAAGATTCCAAATTGGGTGGATCTTGTTTGTAAATAATAGGGCTTTCGATGCCCATATCCAGAAAAATTTGCTCACCCGCATTCTTATTTATGCGGTATGAAGTATAGAGTGCTGCACTGCTAGTTCCCAAAAATTGGTGATCTAACCTATCCATACTCCCCACATCATATAGTAGGTATGTGTATGTTTGTGCTGATACGTCAAAAAAAGAGATTGTCATAAAGACAATAATTGTCGAGAGAAATGCTGTTTTCCTCATGTTGAGTGGATTTAAAGAATGGATAATTATAGCGTTCCGTCCGTTTTTGTTTTTGTGAATTGCGAACGGGTTTGGATTCAAAAATTTAAAATTCAATCATAATTAAAACACGAAAATAAAGGATTTATTTGAATTTCAAAACAATGATGTTGTATTATTATGTATTAAGTGTTTCATGTTATTATGGATCAATTGTTTACATCTTGTATGTTATTGACATTCGTATGATTAATACCTCTATTTTTTTTATTAACTTGACTTTGTTAAATTAGGAATAAAACTACTATGGTTTAAAAATTGTTGAATAAAGAATGAGACAGAAAAAAACTATTGGGGTCTAAGTTTA
>JAYTUQ010000249.1:0-1552 GCA_043744455.1 Saprospiraceae bacterium
TTCACATTTATCTTTACTAAGTTTCACTGTACAATTTAGGGGCTCCATAGGGGCGTGTGCCAAAAATGGTACTGTAAACTCTGATTCAATTGTCTTTACTGCCTTGCTTAATGCTGTATCAATATTGCCTTTTTCTTGACCAATTTTTCCTTTTAATTTTGAAAGTTTTCTGTATTCTTCCACCAGTTGTTGTGTATTAAGGCTCGCATTTGCCCCCAAATCCCATTCAATACTCAACGCATCTCGTCCTCTTGTGGCAGTCCAGTAATCATCTGCAATGACCGCAATACCTGTAGGAATCTCAACTATATCCCGAACTCCTTTTATTTTTTTCGCTTTGTTTGCGTCAAATGATTTTATTTTTGCACTAAATGTAGGTGCATGTGCTACAACTGCTGTTAGTAAATCGGGAAATTGAATATCTATCCCAAATTTGGCTTTACCGTTTATTTTCTCTGGACTATCTAAACGTTTTGGCGATGTTCCGATATACTTCCAATCTTTTGCTTCTCTTAATTTTACAGTTGTTGGTACAGGTAGTTTTGAAGCATCAATAGCCACTTCTCCATAACTTATTTTTTTATCTCCTGCTATAACGAAACCGTTTTCAGTACGACAAGAATCAGTTAATACGCCTAATTTTTTGGCAGCCGCTTCTACTAACATTACTCGGGCTGTTGCACCTGCCTTACGATACCTTTCAAATTCTGACATGGTTGAGGTTGACCCCGCTGTACCTTGCGTTGGAATAAATGTATGTGTATATTCTTTTGCAACAGGGCTATGTTCAACTTTTATTTTGTTCCAATCGCAATCTAATTCCTCTGCAATAAACATGGCTAAGGTTGTCCAAATTCCTTGACCCATTTCTACTTTTGATAAAATAACAAGCACACTGTTATCTGTACCTATTCTCAAAAAGGCGTTAGGGGCAAACGTAGTTGGAGATATTTGTTCAGCAAACCCTGTAGATTTAGTTGGAAAATCGAAAGAAATGAAAAGACCACCGCCAAATAATGCGCTGGCTTTAAGGAATTTTCTACGGTCAATACTTGTAGTTGCTCTCATTGGATGGTTTAACATCAGATTAATTTATGATTTTGATTAAAATTATCCCTTCAGTTTATGTTTTTCAAGGGCATTTTTTGATTTTATTTCAGAGATAAAGCAAACTTACGAATATTATTAAAATAGTGTACAGATTTTTTCGGCGTATAGCCGCTTCGTATCTTTTTCTTGATTTAAAGAACGGTTATTTGCATTGTTTCGGTTCTCTTTTTTATTCTATGGAACAGCGTGTAACTTATTGATTATCAATGCTTTTTTTTCACTCTGTTAGTATCTTTTTTTTACAGTCTTTGAATGTGCCGTAATTTCGTTGAACGGTCGTGTTTACGCATACCCGCCGCCTGCGTTGGCTTTTGTGCGTGGGCTTTTGGCGGCGGGTTGGCGCGAACACTTTCAAAGTAGCCGCTGGCGGCTAAGGCAAATATAAAACACAAATGGGAAAAGGCAGAATAAATGGGAAAAAAGGCATAATTTAGTTTCGCCA
>JAYTUQ010000250.1:0-1548 GCA_043744455.1 Saprospiraceae bacterium
ATGAAGGCATGGAAGGGGTGTCACTGTTTGTAACAACTGATGTTGTATCCTTTACATTCTTTTCCGAAGTGGCTGCAGGTTCATTACAGCCAATCATAATTAATACTGAAATCACTACAAAAAAGTAGATGTTGTTCTTAATTTGTCGCATGATTTAATTTTTAAAGATGAAAAATTGTTTTTTCCAGCAAAGTTTCCAGAAGTGAGTTGGCATTGCTGCTTACGTTCGAGGCTTTGTGCAGTTGGGGGAATTGACCAACTGTCTGCCCGGAACTGAAGCTAAATTAATAAACAAAAGTTGAAGTTAACCTACAAATGCCCGGCAGAATTCCGTCCGCCGAAACCAAAGCTTGGATATGCACTGCCGATGATTGTTTCAACGTCAAGCCCCAATTGCACAAAACCTTTTGTTGCCTGCTGGCGTTTTTAAGCTTTAATTGCTTTTTTGATTTTGTTTTTGATGTCGTTTCTTTCCCAATTTATGTGTCCAAATGAAGGATGAGGAATTAAAATAAATTTCCTTTTTCCAAAATAATGGTCGTCTATGTTGATAATGTAGTCTTCTTTTAAATTGTCAGCGTATAAGTTTGTAATACTGCCATATTTTTTTGAAAATGTCTTAAACAAATCGGAATATTCAGAAAGGGTTTGACCAATTTCTGCACCTAAACAAATTATAGTTTTAGGGTTAATCATTTCAAGTTGTACATTAAAGAAATTATAGCATATGTCTTTATAGTCTTGCTCTAACTGCTTAACTCGTTTTGTCATTGAAGTTCCTCGGTGTTGCTTGTCATCTCGTAACCCTAAATAAAAATTTGTAAAAAATGTTGTCTCAAGATTTAATCCTAATCCTAATAAATTGCTTATCGTTTTACTATTGTTTTCTCTATTATTTTTACACTTTGTTTCAAGATAAGTAACAGTTCCAAAATCATTTCCAAGTATCATTATGCCATCATCTTCAATTGATGCTTTGCTTATCTGGCTTTTCTTGTCTGCCAAAATACCTGAACCCAAAGGAAAGAAGCCAAAGTCCAAAACTTTGTTAGTATTGAGCATTCCCGAATTAGTAAATATTTTTTCACTTCCTAATTTGTTAGTGATTAAAACTTCATAAGTTTCGAAAAGTGTTTGAATATTCATTCCTATATTTTAAAGTCGTTTGTCAAACTTAAAAGGTGATTGAGATTTCGATACGCTTGCAGGCAACGTTCGAGGCTTTGTGCAGTTGGGGAATTAACCAACTGTCCGCCCGGAACTGAAGCTAAATTAATAAACAAAAGCTGAAGTTTAAAACTAACGCTCGGTAGAATTACGTCCGCCGAAACCAAAGCTTGGATATGCACTGCTGATGATTGCTGCAATGTCAAGCCCCAATTGCACAAAACCTATCCTATGACTCGTCCTGAAAAAAGTTGTCTCGTTAAGAATGATAATCCTGCATTTAGTTTAGTAAGTTAAATCATCCTAAATAAGGTTGATTAAAAAAGTTTTAGCCGTGCGGTGGCAAAAAATATTTTCGTAGCCACCACAGCTAAAGAAGAT
>JAYTUQ010000251.1:0-22720 GCA_043744455.1 Saprospiraceae bacterium
AAAAATCAGTGTTAACCAGTCAAATCCGTCCAATCAGTGGTCTGAAAAAAATCTCAAACCAATTTTTTAAAATTATCCAAACAAACTTTTGCATCCGCCAATGGGGAAACAACATAATCTTCAATCTCTATAATCAGCATTTTTAAACCCGCCAATTTTTGATTTGCCAAAATACCTTTAAAATCGACATCGCCGTTGCCAATAATGCATGAAGTATGTTTTTTATCCGTTGTTCCCCGCTTATTGCCATCTTTCATGTGGCTCAACTCAAACCTTTTTGGATATTTTTTGAACCATTCTACAGGATTTTCATTGGCATAAACGACCCAACCCATATCCATTTCGATGGTTAGATTTTTAGAATCTACATTTTTGAGCATCACATCAAACATCGTCTCGTCGCCCAATTTATTAAACTCAAATTCGTGGTTGTGGTAACCCAATTTTAAGCCATTCTTTTTGAACAACTCGCCCGTTCTATTCATCACGTCGCATAGGTTTTTGAAAGCATCTAAGTCTTTCATATCTTCTTTAACAATAGAGGAACTGACAAAATACTTTTGCCCAACTGCCAATGCATCATCAACGGTTTTCTTGAAAATGTCCGTAAAATCGCCTTTAGCTTTATCATAATCGCTTGATTTCAAGACAAAATGGGCTGAGGGCATCGTTAAACCCGATTCCGCAAGCCACATTTTCATCTGATTGGCATCATGTGCGCCTTGCCATTTGCGGTTGTTGTAGCCGTAACCTTCGACGTAATTATAGCCCATTTTCGACAATTCTTTCAGCGTACTGAGGGGGTCTTTTTTCATGTCATCGCGGACGCTGTACAACTGAATACCGTAGCGATGGCGTTTTGCAAATTCTAAATTAGGTGCAGTAAGCAAACCCCCTGCAACGGCTAAACTTGCGTTTTTTATGAAATCTCTTCTTTCCATTTTTTTTATTGATGTTTAGTTTTTTAAAAAATTAAAATTAGCAAAAATTAGCGTTTAAATTTCCATATTAGCCATGTTACGTAACTGAATCGTAAAATCGTTTTTGAAAATAAAAAACTGGAATACCTAAAAGCACAATACCTAAACCCACCCAACTTGGTTTCACAGAAAGCCCAAACAATGAAATAGGCGTTTCAAAAATCAATAAATTCAAACAAATCGTTGTAGCGATAAGCATGTATAAAGCGGGAACAATCGGATAACCGAAAGCACGATAAGGTCGTTCGGCGTTAGGCATTTTTTTTCTTAATATAAAAATACCACCAATTGTTAAGACGTAAAAAAGCAATGTTGCAAAAGTGACATACTTCAATAAATCGGAATATTTGCCTGAAACACAAAGCAGACTTGCCCAAATACATTGTGTGATGAGTGCAAAAGCCGGAACACCTTTCTTGTTTAAATCTGATGCTTTTTTGAAAAATAAACCATCTTTTGCCATCGCATAATAAATGCGTGAACCTGACAAAACGATACCATTATTGCAACCAAATGTAGAAATCATAATGAAAATAGCCATAATTATAGCACCGCCAGTGCCAAATATTATTTCTGCAGCAGCCGTACCAACGCGTTCATTGGCAGCAAATGCAATGCCGCGCGTGAAAGCATCCATGCCCTCAGGTGTGCCAACGGCGGGTAAAAGCATGAGATAGCTGAGGTTTGCTAACCAATATAAAACGCTGACGAACAGTGTGCCGAGAAACAAACTGAGGGGAATATTGCGCTGAGGATTTTTGATTTCGCCTGCTGTATAAGTGATGGTATTCCAAGCAGACGAGCTAAAAATAGGTCCAATCATCGCAAGACCCAAAGCAGATAAAATAAGTGGTACATTACTGAGGGGGGTATTTGAAACCAAATTGTTTGAAGTTGCTATTTTAAATGGTTGACTTGAAGCCGCTAAATTTATTTTCCAAGCCTCACTGCCATAACCGATAATTAATCCGAGAAATATGAGCCCCAGTAAAGCACCGATTTTTGTGACGGTAAAAATGTTTTGCACCCATTTCCCTAATTGTATCCCTTGAATATTGATAAAAGTGAGAATAAAGATGACAAAAAGAGCCAATAATTGCGTCGTTGTAAAGGTATAATCACCCATTCGGAGCAGCACATTTTGTTCATTGAATATGGGAAACAGGACGGCGGCGAATTTGGCAAATGCAATCGCTACGGCTGCAATCAAACCCGTTTCGATGACTAAAAACGTTGTCCAGCCAAACAAAAAACCGACTAATGAGCCGTAAGCCTCCCGTAAATACACATATTGACCGCCTGCTCGGGGCATCATGCCCGCCAATTCACCATAGCTCAATGCGGCGATAATGGTTAAAATACCCGTTAAAATCCACGTTAACATAATAAAAGTAGGCGAACCGACTTGTTTGGCGACGGTTGTTGTGACGATGAAAATGCCACTGCCAATCATCGAACCCATAACAATCATAGTGGAATCGAACAGGTTGAGGCTGCGTTTGAGTTCTGACATTGGTTATTCGTATTTGATTTTGGTTGTTTTCACATCATTAAATGAATAGCTGTATCGTGAAATAAGTAAAATCCATTAATTCGTGGCTCAAAATATGTGTAATTCTTTACTATTTCGGTATAAATTTGCGTTTTTTACGCCGATGATTTATTTATCTTAAATTCTAAAATATGAAAATTGTCTTTATGGGTACGCCTAATTTTGCTGTTGTGTCCTTAGATATATTAATAAAAACTGGGTTTAATGTTGTCGCTGTCATCACGGCAACCGATAAACTCGGTGGGCGCGGTGGAAAGCAAGTGTTACAATCAGCTGTCAAACAATATGCTGTGGCGCATAATTTGCCTGTTTTGCAGCCAGAAAAACTGAAAAATACTGAATTTATCCAAATACTGAGGGGTCTCGAAGCCGACCTCTTTGTTGTTGTGGCGTTTCGTATGTTGCCCGAAATCGTTTGGACAATGCCACCTTTGGGAACGATAAATGTGCATGGTTCTTTGTTGCCAAAATATAGGGGCGCGGCACCCTTAAATTGGGCTGTCATAAATGGTGAAAAAGAAACAGGTGTTACGACTTTTTTTTTAAAACATGAAATTGATACAGGCGACATTATTTTTAGAGAAAAAATGCCCATTGGTGAAGATGAAACGGTTGGTGAATTACACGATAAAATGATGCTATTAGGTGCAGAAACACTTTTGAAAACGGTACAAGCTATTGATAGTCAAGTTGTTATACCACAATTGCAACCGAATGAAGCAGCGACACATGCACCTAAAATTTTTCATGAAACCTGCCAAATAGATTTCTCGAAAACGGTATTAGAAGTGCATAATTTTGTGCGTGGTTTATCGCCTTCTCCGACGGCATGGACGGTTTTAGAGGGTTTGAAACTAAAGATTTTTAGAACGTCAAAGGAAATGACCCCCCCTCAGTATGAAGCGGGAAAATTAGTTTCTGATGGTAAAAATTACTTAAAAATTGCTTGTTCAGATGGTTTTGTTCATCTCCTTGATATTCAATTAGAAGGTCGAAAAAGGATGTTGATTCGGGACTTTTTGAATGGGTATTCTGTTAAGTAGTCATTGGTCATTTTGTAATTCATGACGAAACTCATTGATTACCAATCATTTACGAAATTTTAAAAATTTCGTAAATGTGTGTTATACCGAGTGACTAATGACTATTAATGACAAATGACTGCCCAACACTTATGCGTTTAAAGCAATTTTTGCCGCTGCAACGACTTTTGCCGTATTCCCGACAAAAACATCATTGCCGACAACAATGACAGGACGTTTTAAAAACGTATATTCTTCTAATATTAAACGGCGATAATCTTGTTCCGTCAGCGTTTGTTGGTGTAAACCCATGGCTCGAAATTTTAAGGCGCGACGACTGAATAACGCTTCATAACTACCTACCTTTGTAGCCCAAGCGTCTAAATCAACCGCAGAGACGTTTTGTGTTTTTATATCTTGAAATACACAAGTGGCAGAAACAGCGCCCGTTTCTTTGATGATGCGTTGGCAGGTGTCGCAAGAAGATAAATGAAATACTTTATTCATAAATAATTGATAATTAAATTTTTATATAAAAAATGGTTTATTCTAATTCTGAACTTATCTTGCATCCCGATGGCAGCATTTATCATTTGAACTTATTACCAGAGCATGTTGCACCCATTGTTTTTACCGTTGGTGACCCTGAAAGAGTGGGCGAAGTTAGTAAGCATTTTGATAAAATTGACGTTCAACGACAGCATCGTGAGTTTGTAACGCACGTGGGTACGCTGCGGGGACAGCGGGTTATGGTGGTTTCGACGGGCATTGGGACGGATAATATTGATATTGTGATGACGGAACTCGATGCTTTGGTCAATATTGATTTCACGACGCGCAAAGTTAAAGCGGAATTGACCCCCCTCAGTATTTTTCGCATCGGCACATCGGGCAGCATCCAAGCGGACATAGATATTGATACGCTTGTTGTTTCGACAATGGCAGTGGGTCTTGATAATTTGATGCACTTTTATGATGCGCCGCAACGACCCGATGAATTTGATTTGGCAGATCAATTGGCAGATTATTTGGAATCAAAAAGCGAGGACTTAGTATTAATGCCTTACGTTTTTTCGGCAGATAAAAAACTATTGCAATTATTTGAAAAGGAACAATTTACAAAAGGAATTACCGTTACTTCGCCTGGATTTTATGCGCCGCAAGGTAGAATACTGAGGGGGGCAAGTACAGAGCCCAATCTTGTAAAACTACTGAATGCTTTTAAAATGAAAAGTGCTTCATTGACAAATTTTGAGATGGAAACGGCAGGAATCTATGGCATGGCACGACTTTTAGGGCATCAAGCCGTTTCGATATCTGTTATTTTAGCGAACAGAATGACAGGACGTTTTAGTGAAAATCCACAAGACGCTGTTGAGAAAATGATTGAACAAGTATTAAATATCGCTATACCTTAATTTATACCTTAATTTATTTTGGAAGAAATTACCATTTGTAGATATTTTTTAGTAAATATTTTTTTTATTAATCTGTTGATAATCAACTAAATACGACATTGGAAATAAATAACAAGAACTTTATTGATAAAAAAGTAAAAAAAAATTGACACCATTTTTTGAAATTTCATGAGGTGTCATAAATTTGACCCTCAATAACAAATTTAAATAAAATAAGAATCACTCTCTGCCTCAAATCTGGAAGGAAAACCTCCACATAAAAAATCTCGTAGCATGGCTAAAAAAGTTTCTAGACCCAAACTCGTTAAAGACTGGGATAAAATGCCCAAGGAAATCGTCGCGGCGATTAAAGCGGAATATCCGAATGGTTTTTCGCATAAATTGATTAATTATACAACGCCCAAAGGCGAAAAGGTTTTGGCTTTGCCTTATGACACAGACGACATTGCTTACCTCGTTCGTGTCACTGTCATGGAGTCAAAAAATGTTTTTAAAGATGATGATGATGATGATGACGTGGTTTCTGTAAAAGCTCCTCGTGAAGACCTCGACCTTGATGGCTTGGACATTGATGGCTTAAAAGAAGAAGATGATTCCTTCAGCAGCGTAGATGAAGATGAAGATGAATATGTCTCACCTGCTCGTCGTCGTCGTACTAATAATGATGATGACGACGATGATGATGACTATTAATTTATTAATTTTCAGACATTAAATATGGGGAATCATGGATTAGCATTGTTTTCCTTTAATTACTGAGGGGTATTTGCATACATAATTGTATCAAAATTGCACTTGTTAAGCGTAAAGTAAATAACTCTGTTCTATCTGTCAAGTATTACATTTAGTTTGGAGAGAAAGAATCATCTGGTGACATTATCATCAGGTGATTTTTTTATTTAATCGCCTACGTACTCTGTTTGGTCGTTTTTTTTCTTATATTTGGTTATTGTGGAGAACTTTTGTGGAACTTAAACGGCTTTAAAAGCGTCTAATCTATGTGGATATAGATGAAATCTATTGAAACGTTATATTAGAAAATAATTTTTAAAACAAAAAATTACTCATGTATAATATGTTAAATATCATCTTTGATGAGTTTCATATACAAAAACCACACAAAATGGATCAAGATCAAAAACGAGACAGAGCGGACAGTATCGTCCTCAATCATGTTGGCTTTGCGGCATCGGCAGCCTTTTTACCTTTTCCTGTTGCAGATATTGCAGCGGTTAGCGTCGTTCAATTGAATATGTTGCGGCAATTGTCTTCCTTGTACCGTGTTGGATTTATTGATTCGATTGGTAAAAATGTCATTTCTGCTATTGTTGGCAGCAGTATTGCGCGGATTGGTGCGAGTTTAATTAAACTTATTCCTGGTGTCGGTACTTTTATTGGTGAAGTGACGATGCCTGTTTTGTCAGCGGCTTCTACTTACGCACTCGGTCAAGTTGTGGCGAGTCACTTTGCAAAAGGCGGTACATTAGAAGATTTTGATTTAGGTTTAGCGCGTCGCAAATATGATGAAGAGATAAAAAAAGGGAAAGAAGTGGCAAAGGAAACGGTTGCTAAAACCGAAACAACGGAAGATGATGTGGTTGTGAAGCTCAAAAAATTGTCGGAACTCAAAGGAGCTGGTATTTTGACCGAAGAGGAATTTTCTCAAATGAAAGCGAAATTACTCGCGCAGATGTAATGTTTTTAAAGAACTTGACGCACGTTCAAGACGTGCGTCAAGTTCTTTTTTATAATATCACGCCCTTTCAATAGGGCACGTCATGCAATGCGAGCCACCTCGTGCACGTGATAACTCATTGGAAGGCAATGTGATAATCGTATTTTCGACAGTATCAGGATTCAAACCATTCTTCAAATCTTCTAACATTTGTCGTGCGGGAACGATATTGTAACCATAATCCTTGAACGCATTTTCCGTTTTCGGATTTCTATCATACGTCAACGCAACACCTGGTTTTAAGGCAACTAAATTGCAGCCATCCGTCCATTGTTCTCTTTCCTGATAAGGAGATTCACCATCACCCACCAAAATAAATTTCATTTTAGGATTAATTTCAGACCGTATAAAGTCTTTTACTGAGGGGTAAAAAGTGGAAGTGCCGTTTGAACGGTGGACTTCAACATTTGAGGCAAAACCTTCTATGACAATCGGCTTAAAGGCAGTTATATGGTTGTGATTAATATGTGTAAAAACGGTATCAATGTGCATAAAAGCACGGTCTTGTGGTATATTGACTTGCACCACATTTTTAACAATACCTTTATCGAATAACATTTCTGCAAGTTTACGAATGGTGTAAGCATTTGTCCTTTCCGAACAACCAATGAGCAAATAATCCTTATTCAAAACCATGCAATCACCGCCTTCCACGCTGATGTATTCCCCTTTTTTAGAAGGTGGAAACATATCTACACGGTTCAAATTGATAATTTTTCCTTCTTTTCGACATTGCTCGAAAATAGGATGCGACCAAAAAATAAAACGTGCCAACAGATTCTCTCTAAAACGCGCTTCCTTTGCAGCTTTGAGTATTAAAATGTGTTCATTAACTGTTACGGCAATATCGCGGGTAAAAATAAAATTAGGTATTGGGTCAAACATCAAATGGTTCTTTCTTTCAAAACTGCCAGTAATGAGTATATCTGTTAGCTCTTCGGGACTCAAATCGGACAACATTTTGATATAATCTGTCGGTTGTTCTTCATAATCAATGATGCGTTCGAGCATATCTTGCTTGGTATTTACATCGGTTTTCAAGGCTTCAATGAGCAATTGACGGGTTTCGAGCACATTTTCATTGCCTAAGAACCCCCTCAGTACATCCGTGAAAATATCGTGTTCTAACTGCATTTGAGGTAAATGAACGATGTCGTCAAACAATAATTCTTCGGCACGACGCGGCGAAATGCGGCTAATTCCTTCATCTGGACGGTGTGTAATGACACGTTTTAGTTTGCCAATTTCGCTTGATACTTGTATTGTAGGCATAAATAAAATAAAATTTGATGAGTTGTTCTATTCCTGTTTTTGGCGCAAAGTTAGTAATCGTTATGGGTTATTCGTTATTCGTTAAGGGTTATTCGTTAATGGTTATTCCGTTGTTTGTTGGGAAATATGTATTTGAGACTTTAGCCAATTAGTTAACTGAACGTCGCCACGAATAAACCAAAACGACTATACGTGAATAGCTATCGACCCCCTCAGTAACACCTTGACTTTTGAGATAAACATCATTAATAGAAGACGTATCGAACCAATCTGGGTATTGATTGATGCGGTTATTGATAGCTGTTAAGTCATTTTTGATGCCTTTTGGTAAGTTTTCTCTAAAAACTTTATATTCTTCTGGAAATTGTCGCCTGAAGTTTGAGGCGACATAACGATAATAACTCAAATAACCCGAATAACGTGTCAATAAATCATCAGACTGGATACACGACAAATAGGCAACAAAATTAGCCGTTGCTTCTTCTGTCCAACCATAACCATGCGCCAATTCGTGTGCCATCGAAAACGGCTTTTCCAACGGATACAAAGCATTATCTACAGACGATTCGCCGATATAAGGCATATAAATACCTGAAATGCCAAACCGAAAAAGCAAACCATTGGGCTTTATTTGTCGCCCACGGAGGTTGCCACCTGCTTGAAAATGGTATTTTTCAAGCAAAACAGAGACGTCATGACGTATTTTAGGTTCAAAATCTTTTGGCAAATTGAATAGGGTCGTGGTATCGTTTGTCGTTGAATTTTCAAACAGCATTTGTTTCAAAAGCTTTTCACGGGCGGCAATGGCTTCTTTTGCAGAAATAATCAATTCTTGGCGTAGGGCTATCGTGTCTAATTTTTGAATCGTCAAACCAATTTGTTTTGTAAAGTTAGGTCTTCCATAGTTGAAGCCCCATAAAAAGAAAAAGCCAAATAGCATAAAGCCTAAAAAATTCAGTGTTTTTAGACCCCCCTCAGTAAAACGCTGTCGCAGCGGTCTTTTTTTTGAGAGAAGGAAAACAAGCATTTTGACAACAAAATAGACCATAATGCCGTAGAAAACAAGTAATAAAGGCATAGGTGAAAAAGCCAAACTGTAATCAAATAGCTTTCTTATGCCCCGAAAAACGAAACGGCTGTAAAATGTCTCGATATACTGAGGGGGGGTAATGAAACGAATAAAAAGCATAAAAAGACCCAACCACAGTCCAATTAAGCGATAGAAAAGAGAAAATTTATTTTGAAAGACTTTTTTTATTAAACTCATAACATAATGAAAATCAGAAACTTAGTTCCTTTTGTTGTTTTAACAATTTTAGTTTTGACCAATTCATGCGACCATTTCAGCAGTACATCGCGCGTACATATTGCCAGTCCATTTGATACCACAAGATTTGAGACCCAAGCGCTGACAGATGGAGACCGCGCTCTTTTAGCCCATGCAAATGGTAAAACGGCAAAACCTATCAGTATTGATGCACTTGCAAATCAAATTAACGAAGCCACCCAAAAACTATACGTTTTTTGTTTTTGGAATCTAAGAAATGATGCAAGTATGGCTACCGTCAAGGCATTGAATACTTTATCCTTAAAATTTGACAGCACAAAACTAAAGATTGTTTACGTCAATATGCCCGGATATGAAAAAGTTGAAGATGTTAATTTATTTATCCGTGAAAACCAATTGACAGACGAAACTTTGATACTTGAAAAAGCCGATGTGTCCTTCTTTTCCAAAAAAATAAGAAAAGATATGGTTGGCATAACATCTTTACCCGTCGTTTTGATGGTGAACAAAGCTGAAGAAACGATGCTGTTTTACAATAAAAATATGGACGAAAAGGAATTATTAGCATTGGTTCATCCACTCATATCGAACTGATGCTGTTAAATGAGAAACTTATTTATCTTTGAGTTTTAGAAGGACATCGCCGCCGACAAAGTTTTAAACTTCATCGTCGGTGTTTATTCAAAGTAAAATTTCACTATGATACAGCTCGACCAAGACTTATTTTTCTTTATCAACCATTATCTCCATTTTGGCGCATTGAACAAATTGATGCCCTATTGGCGAAGTATGTATTTTTGGATACCACTTTACATGTTTTTTATCAGTTTTTTGTTCTACAATTTTGGTAAAAAAGCTTCTATTTATATGCTTGCCCTTGCATTGACCGTAGGCTTCTCGGATACAGCAAGCAGTAAATTTATCAAAAACACAGTAAAAAGAGTCCGTCCATGCAACGATGTAAATGTGAATATGCATGTCAAACTGCTTGTGCCTTGTGGTAGCGGTTATAGTTTTACGTCTTCTCATGCTGCCAACCATTTTGCAGCTGCAGTTTTCATAATTTTTACTTTTGTGGACAATCGAAAATGGTTAAAATGGTCATTATTGGTTTGGGCAGCGAGCATTTCTTTTGGGCAAGTGTACGTCGGTGTACATTATCCGCTGGATGTGATTTGTGGCGGATTGTTGGGCAGTGGCATTGGTTGGGTGGGTGCTTATTTGTATGAACGATTTTTTAAGCGATATTCTTTGATGAATGCAGTTGTCTAACAACCTTTTCTTCGGTTAAATTCAAAAAACATTTATGGAAATTTGGCAATATATCGTTCTTTTTGGGGCTGTTTTAGCAGGTGGCAGTTTAGCTTTTTGGTTCAAAAAGAACAATAGACGCTTTTTACAACTTGTTTTGTCGTTTGTTGGGGCATATTTATTAGGCATTTTGGTGCTGCATCTGATTCCAGATGCCTATACCAATAGTGATAATCGAATAGGGTTGTGGGTGCTCGCAGGTTTTTTTATTCAACTGACATTGGAACAATTTTCTTTGGGTGTTGAGCATGGGCATATTCACGACCATCACCATACGAGCCGACCTTTATTTGCCTTGCAGGTTGTTTTGAGCCTTTCGATTCATGCTTTTATGGAAGGACTACCCCTCAGTAATCACGATGTTTTACATGCTTCATCACACGTACATGAGCATGATGTTAATCAACTTTATTATGGTGTGATACTGCACAAAGCACCCGAAGCCTTTGCATTAGCTTTGTTGTTGTTGATGAGTCATTTTTCAAAAAAGGTGGTCATTATCTGTATAGTGGTGTTTGCAGCCATGTCGCCTTTGGGTGCATTTGTGACGCAATCTATTGATTTTTCAACTGATACGCTTAATAAAATGATTGCTATTGTGATTGGCTCGTTGTTGCATATTTCAACAACGATACTGTTTGAGATTGATAATACCGATGAACATCGCATATCCACACCTAAAATTATGGCTATTGTTGCAGGTGTAGGTTTGTCTTTGTTAGCGACTTTGTAACTAGTTCTTATTCGGGGCAGGTTTTATCACTTCTTCTTTGATAACAGGCATTTTTTTCAAACGTTCTTCACGTTCGCGTTGGCGTTTAGCGGCTAAAATTTCTTTAACTTGCTTGAAATTAATGTCTTTTTTGTTCAAAGACCGATGCCAGCAAACAATAATCGCAAGGGCTTGATCTTCGGGGTAAGAGATACCTGCCTCGCGCAAATACTGCCCTAATCTTGAGCCTTCATATAGTCCCCAATTGGTTGTTATCCAACGTCCAAAACTGAAATACAGCTTTCGAGCAGCGTCATTTTCAGAAATAGACATAAATTTTTGGCGCGAATCGGCATCCGTTAGCCGATTCAATTCTGAAAAAGCATCAAAAATATCTTTTGGAATGTATTGACCTGCCAATTTTGTTTGCTGAACACGCCACTCGTATTTTGCTTTTATATCATCAACAGAAGAAGCAGGAACAGCTTCATCTTGACTATAAGCACATAAAAAGGCAGAAGAAAAAAATGCAATGAGAAGAATTGTTTTCCCGTTCATATTTAGATTTTATTTTCTCAAAAAACGTTCAAAGCTTTTATTTCGTATATTGAAATGAAGCTGTGATTCATTTTTTTTATAAAGAACACACTATATTTGATAAATTTTGATTTATTTTGAGAAATTATTTAAATACAAAATTCTACTTGTAGCATTCATCCAAACCATCATCTTTCCATCATTACATCAACGTTCTCATGAAAAGAAGGCTCATTATTCTCCTTTTTTCTATAAAACTCCTAAACCTTAATGCTCAAAAGGCAGACCATGTTAAAGGACAGTTTATTGTGCAATTGACAACTGCCCAAGGGATAAATGATTTTATAAAATCATTTCCAATCTTTCAATCAAAATCCTCCTCTTTTGAATCATTAGCACCTACAATTCCTATTTTTCGTGTTTTTTTTGATGAAGACGCAGACGAAAATATATTGTTAAATTCTATCAGAAAGCATCCCTCAGTCATTTCGGCTCAATTTAATCATATTCTCGAAGAACGTATTATGCCCAATGATACGAGATATGCGTCGCAATGGTATCATAACAATCCAGGCGGAGGGACGGCAGTTTTAGATGCGGATATGGATACAGACGATGCATGGATGATCACTAAAGGCGGTACAAACACCGATGGAGATTCCATTGTCGTCGCTGTTATTGACAATGGCACAAACTTGTCGCATCCTGATTTACAACAAAATCTATGGTTCAATCGACTAGAAATACCTGACAATGGTATTGATGATGATAGAAATGGGTATGTTGACGACTATCGGGGCTGGAATGCGGCGTTTAGAAATGATAATGTCGAAAATGGCACACATGGCGTTGAGGTTGCGGGGGTTATCGGTGCAGTCGGCAATAATAATAGGGGTGTTGCGGGGGTCAATTGGGCGGTCAAAATTATGAGCATCGTGTATGATGGTAGTGAAGCCTCTGTCATTGCGTCGTATGGTTATATAATAATGCAACGAAAATTGTACAATCTCACACGTGGGCAACGTGGAGCTTTTGTTGTCGCTACCAATTCATCATTTGGCGCGCCCAATAAATTTCCACGCGATGCACCGATTTGGTGTGCGATGTACGATTCGCTGGGTGCAGTCGGTGTATTAAATTTTGGCGCAACGGCGAATAATAATGTGGATGTTGATCAAGTAGGCGACCTACCTTCAACGTGTCCAAGCGACTATCTTGTCGTTGTTACGGCAACCGATAATAAAGATACGAGAGCCTCTGATGCGGCTTTTGGTCTCATAAATGTCGATGTCGCCGCACCAGGTGTTGGCATCTGGACGACAGCATCAAATGGTGATTATACTTCTGTTCGTGGCACTTCATTGGCTTGTCCGATGGTGGCAGGGATTGCGGCTTTGGCTTATTCTGCGCCATGTAGCGATTTCACGAATTTTGCAAAAACAAATCCGACGGGTGCAGCTTTATTCCTAAAAGATTGGATATTGAAAGGGGCGGAATCAAAGCCTGATTTATTAGATAAAATCAAAACGGGTGCGCGGGTTAATGCTTTAAATACGGTTAAAAAAGTCATGCAATTTTGTGGTGCTTGTCCGCAACCCTCAAGAGTGAAAATTAATACAACGACAACCTCTGCTACGGTCACTATGACCTTTATGACGGCTGATAATACCATTCAAGGTCGTTATCGTTTGTTGGGGTCAACAAATTGGACAACACTTTCGGCTCAAAATGCACCCCTCAGTATAAACGGCTTGCAAGCGTGTACAGATTATGAATTGGAACTAAAAACAACATGTGTTGGCATAACAAGTCCTGCTTTTGTCATGTCTTTTAGAACTGATGGTTGTTGTAGTTATCCTGAAAATGTATTGGTTTCTAATGTTTTAGAGAATCAAATAAGCGTTAAATTAACCAAAGTAACAGCTTCCACAGGTTATCGCGTTTGTATGAGAGAAACATCTTCTGGTAACTGCACATTAGATAAAATCTTTACCGATACTTCTTTTATTGTCAGTAATCTCAATAAATGCCAAAACTACTTTATGTCCATTCAGTCTGTTTGTGTGAATGGAAATAGTAAAGATACATCGTTGTTTTTGAGGACAAAAGGTTGTGGTGCTTGTTTCGATTCTATCTATTGTCGGTCGTCAGGCAGCATCGCCAGCGAATGGATTGATAGTTTTAGTATTGCCAATTTTAAATCTTTTTCTGGAAAAAACGGTGGTTATGGCAAATTCGATACAATAGCAGCAGCTTTACAGGCAGGTAAATCTTATCCCGTTTCCATCAAACCGGGGTTTAGCGGTTCGTCTTTTACAGAAGGGGCGCGGGTCTGGATTGATTTCAATCAAGATGGTGATTTTGATGATGCAGGAGAACAAATCATTGAGTTTCCACGATTTATCGCAACTGTTACGGGTACAATAGCGATACCGACAACGGCGAAAAATGGTGTGACACGCCTAAGAGTTGCCATGAAATACGTAGGTGCCGCAGGAACGCCTTCGACACCTTGTGAAAACTTTTCGGGTGGTGAAGTAGAGGATTATTGTGTTTTGCTTGAAAATCGTATTTCTACAGTGGATATACTGAGGGGGGATGATTTCGATGTTTTTCCCAATCCTTTCTCTCAATATTTAACTATTAGAAATAAAAATACGAATAATCATATAATTATGGTTGAATTATTAAATCTTGATGGTCGTATTCTATTTACAAAAAAAATAGATAATAATCCTTTTGAGACAGCTTTGACAGATTTACCCCCCCTCAGTAATGGGCTTTATTTTATAAAAATTAGGACGCCTAATGGTATTTGGGTTACTAAAATTATACATTGATAAGGTGTGAGGTATGACGTATGAAAAAGCGACTTGTCTTAACCCACAAGTCGCTTTTTTCATACGTCACATTTTATACTTAATTAATACCCAGGATTCTGCACCAAAGTCGGTTGGCCATTTTTTTGACTATTTAAGATTTCATCTTGTGGAAGAGGGTAATAGTTGTTTTTCGATGCAAAGACTTTACCCCCCATATAGGAACGCTTATTGAATTTACGCCCTGATGGCTCTGTGCCTTGAACAGACTCTTCAGCAATATATTTATTCAATACTTTTTCAGCAATACCCCAACGGACTAAATCAAAGAAGCGATGACCTTCCATGGCAAACTCTAAGCGTTGTTCCATATATGTAGCATTTCTCGCAAAATCAGCACCTTTTGTCGCAAATGTACCATTTGGATACGTATTGATTTCATATTTCACAGTAGCATCTTGTACTGAACCTTTTTTAGCTCTATTGCGAATTTGATTGACCAAATCTTCTGCTACTTGTAAGTTACCCAATTCGATTTCACACTCTGCCAACCATAAAATGACATGAGAGAGTTTGATTAAGCGATAATTGTTGTTAACATTACGACGGCTTGTTGCGTGGGTTGTGCTATTTTCTTCTCCCAAATAATACATCCATTTTTTTCCTGTAAATGGTCCTGCATAAGCTTGGTCACGAATCCAGCTTGAACCTGGCATAGGACCCCAATCCAAGAAATTTACACCCCGACGCCCTACAGTCCAGTCCAAACGAGGGTCAACTGACACAGATTTGTCAAGTGTGAAAGCTGTTGCAGAAGTAATACCTTGATCGTTTGGCAAATCTACTTTATTATACGTATCCAGCGTACCGTCAACCGCATTGCCAATCATAGGTAAACCATTTTCAGTTTTGAAAGCATTAACCAAGTTATGAGAAGCCTGATAAAATCCACAGCAACCACGACCTGGGGCGGTGGCGGAGTAAGGCCAGTTAAGGTTATCGCCTGCATTACCATTACCACCCGTTGTACCATCATTAACTGAAAACTGAACTTCAAAAATAGATTCAGTGTTATTATTAGTAACCGTCCTGTAATTGTCGTGATAGTTTGCCATTAATTTTTTGCCTGAATTTTTCAAAACATCATCGAGCAAAGTTTTAGCCTGTGCCCATTTTTTTTGAAAAATATAAGCTTTTGCCAAGTAGGATTTAGCTGCCCATTGTGATGACCGTCCTTTTTGTGCCTGTACAGCGGGAAGGTTTTTTGCAGCAAAATCGAAATCTGCTTCGATATTTGTCCAAATATCCTTATCGTTAGGAATTTTTGTAGAGTTGGGGTCGGAAGAAACGTAGATTTTTTCGTCTATGTAGGGTACTTTATTCCACATTTTTTTTGCTTCAAAATGAAAATGACCTCTAAGAAAACGTGCTTCTGCAATGACTTGGGTTTTTTCCGCATCAGTCATATCTTTTACATTGGCAACGATTTGTAATACTTCATTACAGCGCCCTACGCCGTCGTAAGAATGCCACCACTTACCTAAGAAATAGGTATTGTCAGAAAGCCAGTTGTATTGTTCGATAAAAGATTGTTCTGGTTGGTCACCTGCATCCGTACCTTTTACGGCATCATCGCTACTAATACCGCCAAAAACATAATTAGAAATAGTAGATTGGCGACCTGTGTTTCCAGCACCAACACCGTCCATCAAGGAATATGCACCAATCAAAAGGGCATTAACGCCATTTTTAGTCGTCAATTGTTCAATTGAAGCGCGTCCTTGAGGTTTTAGGTCAAAGAAGCTATCTTGACAAGAGAAGAGCGCACTGACGAAAATTGATAATAAGATTAATTTTTTCATATCTATAATTAGTAAGATTTAAGTTATTGAAAATGATTAAAACCCAAAACGGAAACCAACAAGGTAATTTTTAGCAACAGGATACGCACCCTCATCAATGCCCATGTGAATATCTTGGTTATCACTACCCGATGTACGTAAGTTGATATCTGGGTCTAGACCTGTATATTTCGTCAAGGTGAAAACATTTTGTCCTTGCACATAAATTTGAGCAGAACCCAAACCGACTCTTTTTAACCATTGTGTTGGGAATGAGTAGGTGAGTTGAATGTTTTTCATACGTAGATACGAGCCATCTTCTAAGAAATAAGAAGACACTTGTTGGCTTGTAGCATCTCCTGAGTTTAAGCGTGGTAGTTTCGCCACATCGCCTGGTTTTTTCCAAGAGTTGTTGAGCATATCGACAGAGCGATTGCCTTGAAAAACGTTGAAATCCGTCCAGTAACGCACATAGTTAAAAATTTGGTTGCCTTGCACCCCTTGAGCAAACATCGTCAAATCAAAGTTTTTATACCCCAAATTAACATTGATACCATAAGTAAAATCAGGATGCGGGTTGCCAATAATTGTTCTATCAGCAGCCGTTATAATGCCATCACCATTAACATCTCTGAAATTAAATACCCCGGCTCTGGTGTATGTGCCAAATTTAGGTGCTTTAGCCGCTTCTTCATCGTCTTTGATGATACCATCAACGATATAACCATAATAACTCGCGATAGGTAAGCCCGCACGAGTTGCAGAAATAGCTGGCAAACGCGTTGTAAAACCAAAAATAGTGGCCAATGGATTGTCATTCAGCTTTATAACTTCATTTTTATATTGGCTATAATTGATACCTACTTGATATCGGAAATCACCAATTTTATCTCTATAATTAAGACCTATGTCAATACCACGATTTTGCACTGAACCGATATTGGTATAAGGTATTGTTCCTGTACCTGCCGTTCTTGGAATCGCTATTTGAGTAAGCATATCTGTGGTAAGACGATTATACCAGTCAAATACTAACTCCATTTTGTTTTTCAATAAAACAGCATCAAAACCAATATTGGTAGAGGTATTTGTTTCCCATTTACCTTTCGGATTGCCAAATTGCGCCAAGTCAAATCCACTCACAATGGAAGTACCTGTGCCGTTGATGTCATAACCATTATTTGACGGATCAGATACATACAGTGTATAAGCGTTAAAAACGTTAGGAATGAGTTGGTTACCGGTTTTACCCCAACCACCACGCACTTTCAAATCATTAAGCAATGTTAAGTTTTTCATGAAACCAAGCTCTGTTAAGCGTGCACCCACTGAAAATGCAGGGAAAACACCATAGCGATTTTCTGCTGAAAAACGAGAAGAGCCATCACGGCGTAGTGTAAAGTCAGCCAATAAAAAGTCTTTATAGCCGTAATTAATCTTGCCAAATTGAGAAAACAAAGCACTTGGTGTAGCACCTCCCCCGGCATTGCTCAAACCAGCAGCAGAACCAGCGTCAAGATACCGATAATCCAAATCATCGAAAGAGAAATTACTTCTGCTCGCTGAAAAACCAACAGCATAAGTCGTAACAGCTTCTGTACCAACCAATACATTAAACGCATGGTCGCCGAAGGTTTTATTGTAATTTAAAGTATTGAACCATGTAAGCGAACGGTCAAAGTTATTAATGACATTCAAACTATTGGCATTTCTTGCTTCAGCGGCTTCAATATCGCGGTGGAAATATTCGGAGCGATTGAATTGATTGTATTCCAAACCTAAACTGGTTCTTGCTGTCAAACCTTTAAGGATGTCCATATTTGCAAAGACATTTCCGAATACGTGTGAGCCTTTCGTAATATTATCTTTTTCACGATACAATCTAGCCAAAGGATTGGGCGCATTGCCTAGATTTGAACCCCTACTGCCTGCAAAACCATTATACGGTGACGTGTTAGTACCGCCCAAAGCAACAGGTCCACCTGTAATATCAAAAACGGGAATAATAGGGTGTACACGAATCGCGAACATAATCGGGTTTGATTCGTTGTTGTTCGCAATACCTTGTCTTTCGTCATATGAAAATGTAAAATTCTCACCAAAGGTGAATTTTCCCTTATTGAATTCTGTATTTGCCCGAACTGAGTACCTACTGTAATTGGTATATTTCAAAATGCCATCTTGCTTAAAATAATTGCCCGAAATAGCATATTTAGCCGAACTATTCCCGCCAGAAGCCCCTAATTGCACATTCGCGATATTTGCAGGGTCAAAAATAGCATCTTGCCAATCAGTACCTTCTTTGTTGGCTTTGGTAATGTTGAAGGCTGTACTGCCAAGTTTAGGGTCTGCAATATCGTTCGTATAAGTATAATTTGACGGTAATGCCCCATATACGTTTGGATAAATGTAGTCTGCTATCGTTTGTTCTCCATTAGGCCCAAATTTATATTGAGCGGATGGTGACGAGACTGAGGGGTTCTTGCCTGCCCCCAAATCTGACAAATAAAGATACTCACCCAACTGTTGGGTATTCATCAGGTTAAGTTTTTTTCCGGGATTTTGAGTGCCTCTATACATATCAAGAGTGATACTGGGCGCACCCGTTTTACCTTTTTTAGTTGTAATGATAATAACCCCATTGGCAGCACGTGCACCATAAATAGAGGCAGCAGAGGCATCTTTCAATACTTGCATAGACTCAATGTCGTTAGGATTGATTTGGTTCAACGTACCTTGGGTTGGCACACCATCAATAACATACAACGGGCTATTGTTATTAATTGAGCCAAAGCCACGTATCCGCACCATGGTTCCGCCACCTGGTGAGTTGTCGTTGCCAACTGTAACGCCTGCTGCACGACCTTGCAGCATTTGTGTCAAACTAGCAGATGGTAGAGCCGTTAAGTCTTTTGTATTCACGACCGTTACAGCACCTGTAATGTCTTTTTTGCGCTGTGATGAATAGCCTGTTACAATTAATTCTTGTAAGGTCGCAACGTCTTCCTTCAGATTAACGTCAATCACAGTTTGCGTGCCAACAACAATTTCCTGTGATGCAAAACCTACGGCTGAAATAATGAGTATGGGGTCTGCTTCTTTCACAGATAGTGAAAAATTCCCATCTCCGTCGGTTACTGTTCCTGTAATTGTGCCTTTCACAAGTACATTTACGCCTGGAATGGGACCTGTGCCATCGCTTATTTTCCCTGTTATGGTGCGTTGAGCCATCAAAGAAAGGCCAGAGCAAAAGAGTAAAAATAAGACCATTCCAATTTTCTGGATTAGTGAGTTACTTTTTTTATTCATTATTCAAATTTGATTTAGGTAAAAAAATAAATTTAATTTAATATAAAATAAGAAATGAAAAAGGGAAATTAAAAACGCGTCGCAGACGCGTTATTATTTATATGTTACTTAATTCTTCTTTGCACTTTAATTAAAAGATTGGATTTTAAAAAAAATATTTTAGCACCCCTCAGTAAATTGCGTTCACTATCATGGTGTGCGCTTTTATTGCGTTCTCGTTGCAACAAAACATAAATTTTGTGCACCTTAAATCCTAATAGATGCTGATACAACATGATTTATTTAATGATGTGGTTCAACAGCAAAGCATCTATATATTTAATAAAGTAAATTGGGAAATAATAAACATTATGGGAAATCGAGACTGATTTTTTAAAATGCTTAAATAAACAATGATAGTTTTTCATACGTGTAAAGTGAGTCCATAAATATTAATGCGAATCTATAAAAAAAATATTTGATAGTATATCTTTTTGAGAATTTAATTTATAGTTTTGTCTAAATTAAGATATTATATTTTTTAATTCAGTATATACCCATAATATTATTTTGAATGATGAAACTACTTCAAAATCGCTTTTTAGCCTTAGATGTGTTCCGAGGCTTGACTATTAGCTTTATGATTATTGTTAACACTGCCGGAGATAAAACCCAACGTTTTGCCCCTTTTATGCACGCCGATTGGCACGGATTCACGCCTACTGATCTGGTGTTCCCATCGTTTCTTTTCGCTGTTGGCAATGCTATAGCGTTTGTTATGCCTAAGTTACTTAAATTATCTGCTACACATTTTATCCTAAAAATTGGAAAACGAACAGTTGTTATCTTCCTTTTGGGATTTTTGATGTATTGGTTTCCTTTTATGAAATGGGACGAAACAGGTCAACTCGTTGCCAAATCTATGTCGGAAACGCGCATATTAGGTGTTTTGCAACGCATCGCTTTGGCGTATGGTGCCGCCTCTTTATTGGTTTATTTTATTCAAAACAAAATACAACCTCACAAAAGGCTGTCATCCCTCATAGTCCTTTCAATCAGCATCTTAGCCGTTTATTGGTTCATTTTGATGCAATGCGGCAACCCAACTGACCCCCTCAGTATGCAAGGCAATATTGTGGGACAAATTGACCGATTTTTGTTAGGCGACAAACATTTGTACCTTATGAATGGCTTTCCTTTCGACCCCGAAGGTCTGTTGAGTACCTTGCCCGCTGTTGTCAATGTTTTGGCAGGTTATTTAGTAGGACAATTTATCATCGAAAAAGGCAAAACGTATGAAGGTTTGGCTAAACTACTGTTAGTCGGTTTCTGTTTAGTCATCATCAGTGAGGCTTGGAATTGGGTTTTGCCCATCAATAAAAAACTGTGGACAAGTTCGTTTTCCACCTATACCATTGGTTTAGATTGCTTCCTTATTGCCGCCATTATCTATGTCGTTGATTTTAAAAACATAACGGTTGGGACTGCGTTCTTTACGATTCTAAGTAAAAACGCTTTGTTCATTTATCTTTTTTCTGAAATACTGGCAATTTCTATGAAGTTTTCACGTATCACTTGTGATGTTTCTTATTTTAAATGGACTTACCATACTTTCTTTGAACCGATTGGCGGTAAAACAGGTTCGTTGGTTTTTGCTATAGCTTTTATGCTCGTTTGTTGGCTTGTCGGTTATGTTTTGGATAAAAAAGGGATATATATAAAGGTGTAAAAACACAACATTTTACCAGACACGAATTTCACAAATTACACCAATCCTATTAATTTGTGTAATTTGTGAAATTCGTGTTAAACAATAAAAAATTAAATACCCTTTCAATGATGAACAAACATAAATACCTTTTGATATTTCTTATCGGCATCGTCGCTTGTACAAACGCGCCTAAAAACACACAAAATACTGAGGGGGGTAATGCTATTGATTCAACCGCTGTGTCAAGCGCAACTGTTACACCGATTGACAATAAAGTGTTGCGCAACTACACCATTGTGCCTAAACAACAATTTGGCGACATCACTCCTGCCACCACCGACGCCGATTTGAAACGCATTTATGGCGATTCCAATGTCGTCCACATCAACAGAGGCTTGGTGCAAACGGTTATTTTTCCAAACTCACGTAATGAAATAGAAATCGCTTGGAAGAAAGGGCAAAAATTTAAAAAAATAGAAAGTATTATCGTGCGACAAGGCAAATTCCAAACGCCTGAAGGCATTCACATCGGTTCAACTCTCAAAGACTTAGAAGCAGCCAATGGCAAACCCGTCAAATTGGTACCTATCAGCGACGACGAAATGCGCCCGCTGTGGCAAGGCGGCAAGGTCAATCCACAATTGGTTTTGAGTTTTGACCCCGATAAAAACCGCGTTTTCGCAATACAGATTAATTTTTGATTGTACACATCAAAAGCCTTTGCAGACACGCAAGGGCTTTTTTACTGAGGGGGCTATTGCATCTAATACATGCTCAATGCCAACGTACTTTAAGTGTTGATTAGCCGATATTTCTAATTACTTTTGCGATATAAAAAAAATCGAACAATGCAAAAAGACTTCAATGTAACAGGCGTGTGTATGCCAAACCAACATTATATGGCGGATGTGTCAAAGAAATTAGACCGAACGATTACTATGGTGAACAAAGGCTTATATTTCATCATCAACCGCCCACGACAGTATGGAAAAACAACTGTTTTGCACACGATTGAAAAGATACTGCGAGAAACGGGAGATTATGTGGTTTTCAGAATCAGTTTTGAAGGTGTTGGAGATTCGATGTTTGAAACGGAAAAAGCGTTTACAGGGGGTTTTTTAAGCGTATTGGCATTCAAAGCCAAATATAGCGTACCAGATATGGAAGGTTGGCTCAATGAAGCGGCTTTGAGAACCGATACTTTAAAGATATTGGCAGAAAGTATAACAGAATT